>CABRGJ010000073.1 GCA_902470405.1 uncultured Eggerthella sp. | reverse complement strand
TACCACCTTCAACACCTCACTGCATTATGCCAATACTCCTGAGACCAATATCACCTATACGGTATCGAACGAGATCGCCTATATCGAGATCAAGCAGCTTGGTTCGGATTGTGCTGAAGTGTTGAAGAAGACCATCGCTGAGGCTGAGGGTCAAGGTGCTAAGGCTATCGTGCTTGATTTGCGCAACATCCCTGGTGGTTATCTTACGCAAGCGACCGAGATCGCGTCGCTCTTCGTGCAGAGCGGCACGCTCGTGCAGATCAAGTCGGGCGAGAACACTACGACGAAATCCGCAGATGGTGTCGACGTCACGAATCTCCCCCTTGTTGTCATGGTGAACGAGAAGACGGCAGGCTCTGCCGAAGTGCTCGCTGCTGCGCTGCAAGATTCGCGTCGTGCGACTATCGTTGGTGTACAGACGCAAGGCAAAGGATCCGTTCAGGTCATGCAGCCACTTTCGTTCGGCGGCGCACTTCGCTACACAGCTGCAACCTATCTGTCTCCTTCTGGGCGCGCGATCGACGGCAATGGCATCACGCCCGATGTCGCGATCAGCGACACTAATCGCCAACTCTCCATCGCGCTCGAGATCGCTGCTTCGAATCGATAGCAAGCGAGAAGCAACATGGCACGAAGATCTTCAAAAGCGCGTAAGAATCCGCGCTCTCATCCACGAGGTATCCTCGAGATAACCGCACGTGGATTCGGATTCGTCAAGACCGCTGAGGGTGAGTATTTCATTCCCGCATCGAAGATGTACGGTGCATTTCCTGGCGATCTGGTCGAGGTCGCACGCATCAGCTCGAATCGTGAAAGACCGATGTCGGGTTCACGCGCTACCTCACGTAAACCGACCGGTCGTGTCTCCAAGATTATCTCGCGCTCGAACGACCGCATCATCGGTCGTTACGAGATAGCAGAACCCTTTGGCGTAGTCGTTCCAGTCGATGTGCGTATCCCATACGACATCTTCACGCTGCGTAGCGACGATCCTACCATCGAAGAGGGGAGCCTGGTCGAGGTCGAGATGATCGAGTATCCTTCGCGTAATTCTGCTGCTACGGGCAAGGTGGTGCGCGTGATCGGACAGGGAGAGGATAGCGATCTGGAGATCGAGCTCATCATCGCGGCACATAAGCTTGAGACGGAATTCAGCGAACAGGCTCTTGAAGAGGCGGCTGCTTGCACGCTCGATGTTGAACGAGCGCTAGCAGCAGGCTATCGCGATCTACGGGATCGCTTCATCTTCACGATTGATCCTGTGGATGCACGCGATTATGACGATGCGCTCTCGGTCGAATTCGATGGCGATCGTATTCATCTCGGCGTGCATATCGCTGACGTTTCGGGTTATGTTCCGTTCGATTCTGCGCTCGACTACGATGCGCGTCGCCGCGGGTGCTCGGTCTATCTGGTAGACCGCGTTATCCCCATGTTGCCCGAAGAGCTTTCGAACCAACTCTGCTCGCTCGTGCCAGGCAAGGCGCGCCTTGCGGTTTCGCTCGACATTATCTTGCGCACGTCTGATGGTGTGGTGGAGAGCTTCGATATATTCCCGAGCGTCATCGATTCGAACGCGCGGCTTTCTTACGATCAGGCTCAAGCGCTCATCGACGCGCCTGAAGGTGGTCTTATTCAGGCGTTCGAGCAGCAACAGGCGCCTTTCGGTGCGATCGATCTCGATAGGGATGCCATCTTCGCGCTTGCAACGCGCATCAAAGCTGCAAAGCTGCTCTCAGATAAGCTCTATCAGCGCCGAAGTGCAGCGGGTTGCATGGAGTTCAATCGCGTTGAAGCGCGCGCGATCTTGAACGATTCAGGTGCACCGATCGGTATTCGATATCGTCGCCGTACTGATGCGACCAAGCTTATCGAAGAGGCGATGATCCTTGCGAACCATTTGGTCGCGCAGTGGCTTGATGATCGATCCATGCCGTGCATCTACCGTACGCATGCGGCGCCCGGCCGTGATGCGCTCTTTTCGCTCTACGAGCTCCTGCAAGAATTCGAAGCATTCCGCACGCTCGACAAGACGCTCTTCTGTGCAGGCAACCCGCATGTTTTACAGGAAGTGTTGGCAACCCCGGTCGACGAGCAGACGCGTGAGTTGGTGAGCATGCTGCTTCTGCGCAGTATGAAGCAAGCGCTCTATTCCACCACAGAGTCCGGACATTACGGTCTCGCACTTGAACAATACTGCCATTTCACAAGCCCGATCAGGCGTTATCCTGATCTTATGGTCCATCGGATGGTGAAAGAAGCTCTTTTTGTAAGGTCAGAGACCTTCGAAGCTGAGAAGAATTCGAGCGCTTGGATCGCAGAGCATTCTTCCGAGATGGAGCGCATCGCAGCTAAGGCTGAGCTTCAGTCTCAGCTTGTTAAACTGATCGAATATTTGCAAGGTTTCGTTGGGCAGCGCTTCGAGACTCTTATCTACAGCGTTTCAACCTTTGGCGCGACGTTGCGCATGGAGAATACCGTGCAAGGCTTTCTGCCTATCGAAGAGCTTGGTGATGAATGCTTCTCCTACGACCCTGAACGCGGCATTCTCACTGGAGCAGATACGGGACGCACCTACCGCATCGGGCAGAAGCTCGAGGTCGTACTTGTCGAAGCTGATTGGCGTACACGTCAGGTCATCTTCAAGCTGGCGTCCGATTTTAGATGAATCTTCCGTGTGATGGGGCACCTACTTGACTCCGCGGTATAATTCAACGAAGAACATGAGTGGGCAAGTAGTGAATATGCTTGTTCTTGAACAATACGAGATGGTGAAAGTTAGGGAAGATCCTATGGCAAAAGTAGATAAGAAGTTCCTCAAGAAGATCCTCGAGACTCCTTCGGTCACAGGTACGGAGACGGGTGTCGCTCGCCGTATCCGTACGCGCCTTTCAGGCGTTGCCGATCAGATCGAGACGAATGTGATGGGTTCTGTCCATGCCACTTTGAAGGGCACAGGCAAAGCCCCTTCGGTCATGATCGCTGCCCATATGGACGAGGTGGGCCTTATGGTCACCTATATCAGTGACGGTGGTTTCTTGAGCGTTGCTGCTGTTGGCGGTGTTGATGCTGCTATCTTGCCTGGTATGCGTGTTGATGTGCATACTGATTCAGGCACGTATCGTGGTGTGGTCGGACGAAAGCCCATTCATCTCATCACTCCCGAGGAACGCAAGAATGTCACACCGCTCGACGACCTTGTCATCGATTTGGGCATGCCTGCGAAGCAGGTCAAGAAGCTCGTTCGCATCGGAGATGTGATCACGTATGGTGTTGGCTTCGAGGAATTCGGCAAGGGCATGGCGGTTTCTCGTGGCTTCGACGATAAGATGGGCGTCTACATTGCAGTGCGTGTGCTCGAAGAGCTTGCGAAGGCAGGTGGCGCGCGTGGCGACTATATCTGTGCTGCCACTGTTCAAGAAGAGATCGGTCTTCGCGGTGGTACCACTTCGGCCTATGGAGTTCATCCTGATATCGCTATTGCACTCGATGTGACGCATGCGACCGATTATCCGGGCATCGATCCTTCGAAATACGGCAAGCTCGTCTGTGGTGCTGGTCCGGTCATCGCTCGTGGCCCGAACATCAATCCAGTCGTTCATGAGCGTTTGCTTCAAGCGGCTAAGAAAGCGCACATCGATGTTCAGATCGAGGCAGAGCCTCGCGTGACGGGAACCGATGCTGCAGCCATGCAGATCCAGCGTGGTGGTAAAGCGACCGGTCTTGTTTCAGTGGCGCTGCGCTATATGCATACGCCAACCGAAGTGCTTGCGCTTAAGGATCTGGAAGCGTGCGTCAAGCTACTTACCCGATTCATCCTCGATCTCGATGAGGATGTTTCCTTCGTTCCGGGCATGTAGTCATGACTAAGGTAGATAAGATCATCGCGAAGAATCGCCGTGCACTGCATGATTACGAGATACTCGAGACCTATGAGGCCGGTGTTGTGTTGACGGGTACGGAAGTGTGCTCGTTGCGCGAGAACAATTGTCAGCTCACCGACTGTTTTGCGCTCATTCGTAATGGTGAGGTATGGATGCACAATCTGCATATTGCGCCGTACAGTCACGGTAATATCGCTAACCCTGATCCCGATCGCACGCGCAAATTACTCCTGCATCGCAATCAGATCCGTGATCTTGCACGCAAGACCCAAGAACGTGGCATGGCGCTCGTTCCGCTCAAGATCTATTTTGATAAGAATTCACGGGTGAAGATCGAGCTTGCGGTCGGTCGCGGTAAAAAGCTCTACGATAAGCGTGCCGCTATGGCGGAGCGCGATTCGAAGCGCGAGATCGATCGCGCGATGAAGCAACGGTATCGCTAACAAAGCGGATACTATCGGCTCGAAGCAAGAAAAGAGAAGTCTATGAATGAATCCGTTTTCGCTATGATCGATAAGCTCCATGCGCGTTTGAACGACCTTGCTGAAGTGCTAGCCACTATTCCGTTCGAGCTGAATGACTACGATAAGAAGCTCGACCGCATCGATGACCAGGTCTATCTGCTCGAGGTCGAGCTGGAGAAAAAGGCGCAAGGAGCCCTGCCGATCACGCCTATCACCGCTGCGCAGTCTGAAGCGTTCGATGTCGCTACGGGCGCGCAATCGACCAGTAAGGATGCAGCGAGCAGTGTTAAGGTCGTTGAGCGAGAGATGCCTGAGGGTAGATCTTCTGCTGTGAAGATCACGCCAGCTGTCGATGAGATGGACGAGGCGAAGAGCGAGAAGGGGAGCGAGGATAAGGAGTCAGAGGGTTTCCTTACCGATTCTGCGAAGGAGACGATCGCAGGTGCGACCAAGACGCTCAATTCGCTCTATAAGGACGGCAAGGAAGTAGTCGGTGAATTTTCCGAGGCTCTCGGAGATATCAAAGAGGTGCTTGGCAAGAATCCTTTCAAGAAACGTCACTAACAAGCCTGCTTTTGGATCCTCACATTTAAAGGCGCAGATAAGAAAACAGCCACTCAATACTGGGTGGCTGTTTTCTTATGTCGTATCGACATGAGCATGCAAGATCAAGAATGCGTATTACTTGATCGCCCTCATCGCCTCGTCGAATTCTGCGGCGGTCTCAGCAGCTGCTGCAGCAGCGCCTTCGTTACCCATCGCATCGAAGTCTTCGACTGCAGCTTCAGCTTCGCCACGAATGTCATACTCGAGCTTTTCCAGGTCATCTTTTGCGATACGATTCAGTTCGTCATTCGAGATATCCATGATGAACACCTTCCTTTGTGGAGTAGATCCCTTTCGATACTTTTATTGTAGTGAGCAAGGTATGAAAAGCGATTACCGCAGGGAAACCGTTTTCTTTCGTCTTGGCTACAGCTGTTCCGATCGCAGATGTCCGTCGGTCGAGCAAAAAAGACCCCTGCAGGATTTCATGCAATAATCCTTGGACAGCGTTCGCTCATGTGGTATATTGCTAGGGCTTGTTTGTAACTAACAGCTCTTGTGGGCTGTCTAAGAATGAACGATAAATGGAGTTGATCAAGAATGTCCAAAGTATGTGAGATCTGCGGTAAAGCACCAAGCGCTGGTCGTAACGTCAGCCACTCTCACCGCGTCACGAACCGTACCTTCCGTCCGAACATCCAGAAGGTCACCATAAAGCTCAACGGCAAGGTCAAGCGCGCCAATGTGTGTGCTAAATGTCTCAAGGCTGGTAACGTCGAGCGCGCATAACGGATATCTTGCGCTATCCTCAAGGCCATC
>CABRGJ010000072.1 GCA_902470405.1 uncultured Eggerthella sp. | reverse complement strand
GCGAAACGTGCGCAATGCCCTTTGCAGCCTCATTGCACACCAGGTCATAATGCGAGGTTGCGCCACGGATGACCGCACCCAAGCAGATGATCGCATCGTACTTACCGCTGTCTGCCATCTTCTTCGCGATAAGCGGGATCTCAAATGCACCTGGCACCCAAGCGATATCAACATCCTCTTCGCGCACGTCATGTCGCACGAGCGCGTCCATCGCGCCTGAGATCAGTTTTGAAGTGATGAATTCGTTGAAACGCGCACCAACGATGCCGATCTTCAAATCACGTGCAATAAGGTTTCCTTCAAGGGTGTTCATGTTATTTCCTTTCATCTCGAACAGCCTGTACAACTGTTTATTCTGTTTCTTGTTCTTTGGGTCGCTTGTTCTTCGCCCCTGGCTAACTTACTCGATCGTAGATAGCCCTAATTGACGCTCAGAATATGCCCCATCTTCTCCTGTTTGGTCTTCAAATAGAAGCGATCGTGGTCGGTCGGTTCGATCTGGATCGGCACACGATCGGTGATCTCGAGGCCAAAGTCCTTAAGCTGATAGACCTTGTCGGGATTGTTTGTCAACAAGCGCATGGTCTTCACGCCAAGGTTGCGCAGAATCTGCGCTCCGATATAGTATTCGCGCATGTCGCCTTCGAAACCAAGCGCTAGATTCGCCTCAAGCGTGTCCATGCCTTCATCTTGCAGTTCGTAGGCACGCAGTTTGTTGACCAATCCGATGCCACGTCCCTCTTGTCTCATATAGAGCACAACACCACGGCCTTCTGCCTCGACCTGGCGCATCGCTTGTGCAAGCTGATCACCGCAATCGCAACGCATCGAGCCGAATGCATCACCTGTCAAGCACTCTGAATGAACGCGCACGAGCAGATCTTCCCCATCAGCGATGTCGCCCTTCACGAGCGCAACATGATGTTCGCCATTCAGCTTGTTCACGAACACACGTGCACGAAAATCGCCGTACTTCGTTGGCATATTCGCATCGGCGACCTCGATCACATGATTCTCGGTCTTCTTGCGATACTCCTGCAAAGCCTTGATGCTGATGAATTTCAAGTCGAATCTCTTCGCAAGCTCGATCAACTCCGGCGTGCGCATCATCGTGCCGTCCTCGCGCATGATCTCGCAACACAGACCGCATTCTTGCAAACCTGCAAGGCGCATCAGATCGACCGTTGCCTCGGTATGACCGTTACGCTCAAGCACGCCGTTGGGTTTTGCCATGAGCGGGAACATGTGCCCTGGCCTGCGAAAATCGGTTGGCTTCGCATCGGGATCGACCGTTTTGCGCGCCGTGAAGCCGCGCTCTTCAGCTGAGATACCAGTGGTGGTATCAACATGATCGATCGAAACCGTGAACGCCGTCTCGTGATTATCGGTATTCTCAATCACCATCTGAGGGAATTGCAGCTTCTTGCATAGATCGATGCTCATCGGCATACAGATGAGCCCTTTACCATGCACCGCCATGAAGTTCACATTCTCGGTAGTGGCGAACTCCGCAGCGCAGATGAAGTCGCCTTCGTTCTCACGATCGGGATCATCCGTGCACAGGATCACCTTGCCTTGACGCAGGTCATCGAGGGCTTCTTCAATGGTGTTGAATTCGAACATGTACTCTCCTTTATTTGTCTATTTGCGCTGGAGGGAAGACATGTTCCTCCAGCTGCTCGCTTATATCTATCGATCATCTCTTTCGTCAAAACCCGTTCTGCAGAAGAAAAGCTTTTGTGATCCCCGGCCTTGAAGATAGTTGTGGTGCATTCACTGAACGGAATCGGTCAGTGCAGCTCTCCTCGTCAAACGAGAGGAGATGGTCAACGTACTTACCGATCACGTCGGTCTCAAGGTTGACCTCATCACCGACTCCTTTGGTTGCGAGATTGGTCTCGGCACGCGTGTGCGGGATTACCGAGACACTGAATGTCGCATCGGTCAAACGTGCAACAGTAAGACTGATGCCATCGATCGTGATCGATCCCTTCAGGATGACGTGACGCAGGATGCTCCGGCCAGCACTGATCGTGAACCAAACTGCGTTATCGTCGGTTTCAATACGTGTAATACTGCCTACCCCATCAATATGCCCAGAAACGATGTGACCGCCAAATCTTCCATTTGCCGCCATCGCACGTTCTACATTGACCCTGCTTCCCGCATGGAGCGCTCCCAGATCGGAGCGATCGAGCGTTTCATGCATGATGTCAGCATCAAAGGTTCTTGCAGTGAACGACGTGACGGTAAGGCAAACGCCATTCACGGCGATGCTATCCCCCACGTGTACATCGTCTAAGATCTGCGGCGCTTCGACAGTGATGATGGCGCTGTGAGCTCCTTTGCGAAGCGTCTTCACCGTACCGAGTGCCTCAACTATTCCGGTGAACATGGGCACACCTCACATTCGATCAAAAGGTCATTACCAAGTTGCGTGATAACAGGATTCGCAAACTGGATCGCCTGGCTTGGAAGCTCGATGCCGCTCCCTTGTACAGGACCAGGGGCATCCTTTCCGCCGAAGATCTTCGGTGCGATGTAGGCTTGCACGCGATCGACCAGGCCTTCTGAGAAGAGCGACCAGAGCAACGTCGCACCACCTTCAACGAGCACTGAGTCGATGGCGTGCTCTTTGCTAAGATATTCAAGCAATGCTTTGAGATCGACTTGGCCGCACCGACCACTCTGGAAGATCTCACACCCTGCTTCTTCAAGCGCTGCGATCTGTTCTTTAGGGGCCTGCGCCGATACCGCGATCAGCGTCGGCACGTCATGCGCACTGATAGCGATCTTCGAATCGAGCGGCGTGCGAGCCGACGAGTCGATGATCACCCGCAGTGGGTCTTTGGTTTCGATTTCAGGAAGGCGACTCGTCAGTTCTGGATCATCGGTCAAGACCGTTCCGATTCCCACCATGATCGCCGCAAAACGATGGCGATCTTCATGTACCTTTTTGCGGGCTGCTTCTGACGTGATCCAACGCGACGCTCCTGTTTTCGTAGCGATCTTCCCATCGAGGGTCATCGCATACTTCACGGTGACCAGCGGAAGGTTGGTCTGTATGTAGTGAAAGAAGACCTCGTTGATCTTCAGGCATTCGTCCAGAAGCACGCTTTCAACAACTTCGATACCTGCTTCGCGGAGGATCTTGCAGCCTTTGCCCGTAACGAGCGGATTCGGATCAGGAGAACCAACGACCACGCGCGCGAACTTTGCCTCGATGATCGCTTCAGTACAGGGCGGCGTCTTGCCCCAATGGCAACAAGGTTCAAGGGTGACATAGATCGTGGCACCTGCGGGGTCTTCGCTGCAATTCATGAGCGCCTCGCGTTCTGCATGCAGCTTTCCATACGCCGTGTGCCATCCCTCTCCAATGATGCGGCCGTCCTTTACGATAACAGCTCCCACCTGAGGATTAGGATTGGTCCAGCCCACGCCTCGTGCGGCTAGCTCAAGCGCACGTTCCATATAACGCTCATCTACGTTTTCTTGAGAACATGCCTCTTCCAAATAAGACACCTCCCTCTCTCTTGCTCTCTTTCGCGCGAAGATATGAATCGCACAAAGACACGTATCATCAGAGCAACAGCACAGGAAGGTGGCCGCTACGCGCAGAGGACATACAACAAAAAACCCTGGAATACATGATTCCAGGGCAACCTATCGCAGAACGCTCTACGCTCATCTTCTTCCATCCAGACTATACTGTCGGTTTCGGAATTACACCGAATCAGCCTTATCCAACTTACGCTGAGTAAGGGTCGCGGACTTTTACCGCCGGTCGGGAATCTCACCCTGCCCTGAAGATCGTATTGAATTGTCTTACTTCACTATAACGTATCTTCGATATACGTCAACGCCCGGTCCTCTCATGCCGAACTGTTCTTCTTCGACCGGAATCTTTTCAGCATGAGCAAAAACCTTAATACAGCAAAAAGCCCGCTTCAAAAGCGGGCTTTTTAGTTCAATTATGCTCAGAAGCTTACCTTGATTACTCGATCGGGCTGCTGAGATCCTTCGAACCTTCGACACGACCCTCGAGATACTTCCAGTAATTGTCAACATCGTTCTGGATCTCTTCGAGGATATGCTCGTTGCCTGGCTTGAAGAGATGCTTGAAACGACCCTGAGGTTTCAGGAATTCCGCAACAGGAATGACATTCTTATCGCGAACCGGAGTGAGCTTCCAAACACCATTCTCGACCTCGAACAAAGGCCAGAACTTGGAGTTCACCGCAAGGCGACAGATCTCGGCCGTGTCGCCTGAGTCGATGCGCCAACCACGCGGACATGGAGCAAGGATGTTCAGGAATGCGGGGCCATCGACAGCGATAGCTTTCTCTGCCTTGTTGACCAGATCGCGCCAGTTGCCAACCGTTGCTTGCGCAACATAAGGCACACCATGAGCAGCGATGATAGATGTGAGGTCTTTGCGAACCTGAGTCTTACCCTGCTGGACCTTGCCAACTTCAGAGGTGGTTGCCCATGCACCCTTCGGAGTTGCAGAAGAACGCTGGATACCGGTGTTCATGTAAGCGCCATTGTCATAGCAAACATACACGATGTCCTGGCCGCGCTCCATAGCACCGGAGAGAGACTGCAGACCGATGTCATACGTACCACCGTCGCCGCCGAATGCGACGAACTTGATCTTGCGATCAGCCGAGATCTTACCAGCGCGCTGAAGACCGCGATACGCAGCTTCAACACCAGAGATGGTGGCACCAGCATTAGCAAACGCATTGTGAATGAACGGAACGTTCCATGCGTTATCAGGATAGATGGTAGTAGAAACTTCCAAACAACCCGTAGCGCTTGCGCAAACTACGTCATAGTCGTTGGAGCCCATGAGCACCTGGCGAACCGCCATAGATGCACCGCAACCGCCACAAAGACGATGACCTGGGGCCAACTCATCGGGGCGAGCAGATAATTCTTTGATATTAGCCATTACGTGCCCCCTAATTATTCTTCGATACCGAGGTAGGTGATGGTGTCGTTGCCACCCTGCTCAAGCTCGGTATAAACCTGCTTGATCTGGTCGAGCGTGATATCGGCACCGCCAAGACCTGCGATGTAATCGGAAACTGGAATGTTCAAACCTGCCTTGTAGAGCGCATTGCGAACTTCAAGCGCAAGAGGAGCGGACGGTGAACCGAAGGAATCGCTACGGTCGATGACTGCGATACCCTTCGCATTCTTACAAGCCTCTGCGATCTGCTTTGCTGGGAAAGGACGGAAGACGCGCGGACGAACAACGCCGACCTTCTTGCCTTCCTCGCGCAGCTTGCGTGCTTCGAAGCGAACGTTACCTGCGTTGGAGCCGAGACAAACCACGATGTAGTCTGCATCTTCGCAACCCCAAGCATCAACGATCTCGAATGGACGACCAGTGATGTCTGCCCATTCTTTGCCGTGCTTCTCGAGCGCTTCCATTGCATTATCGAGTGCGGTGCGTTCGATGCGCTTCTGCTTCATGTAGTCGGGCCCAAGCGTCGCAAACATACCATGACCAACTGGATGATCGGTGTCGAGCAACGGATACTCCGGCTCGTAATTACCGACGTACTTCTCGACCGTCTCATCGTCTTCCATGACGCAAACGTCCATGGCATGCGTGGTGACGAAGCCGTCGAGCGTAGTGAGAACAGGAAGAAGCACATTGGGATCTTCAGCAACACGGAACGAGATGATGGTGTTGTCGTAGGCTTCCTGTGCCGTCTCTGCGAAGA
>CABRGJ010000071.1 GCA_902470405.1 uncultured Eggerthella sp. | reverse complement strand
GCAAGCTGTTGCTTTATTTCCTCGAGCTTCTGATTTTCCATGAGGTTCATCTTTGCTGATCAAATGTTTAGATGTGATCGTCTAGATCGATCATCATAAGAGCTACGTTATCGCGCATCTCTTTCGCCTGATGACGCGTTAATTGGCCTGATGCGTAATAGTCTGAGATGACCTCGGATTCAATCTGAAGACCAAGACGCTGGATCGAATCGACGTCGGTGGTCGCTTGTTTGACCGCGCGTTCTGCTGGACTGACCTCTGAATCCAGCACAGCAAGTACGCGTTCGTGTGCGATGAGCAGCTTCGCCACTATTTCACTGGGATATCGCGGATCGTCAACGAGCACATGGAGATAACGGATCGCTTCTTGCTCACAGATGATACGGATATTCTTCTGAGCAAGACTCTCCTCTCTATCTTCGTGACGCAAGAGACCTACCACGCTCGACTGGAGCTGACGGAAAAAGCGCACGATCGTCATGAGCAACATCTGAAATGACATGAAACGCTGCTTGGTGTGCGTAAGCAGATTCTTCTGATGGAGCAAGGTGCGCAGATAAGCAAATCCTTCATAAGCATCGACCTTATGCTGCTCGATCGCTTCAATGAGAGTATTCGCTTGGTGGTTGATGACCTGGATACGCAATTGGATCGAAGAAGGATGTTCGAGATCAACCGAATCACGGATCGAGGCAATGCGGTTGTTGTAAGACGAAACAACGATCTTCGTAGCATTATCATTTTCTGGTGTTGCATCGACGAGCAGGCGCTCGATAACCGTTCTTAAGATCTCGATACGCGTGAGCACATATTTCTCATTTTCCTTCTCGTCCTCCTCGATATTCTTCGGCGCGAGGATGGGAAGCGCGAAATTCGCGAGCAAAAGCGTACACAAGATAACTCCAGATGCGAGGAAGATGATGAGCGAACGTTGCGGGAAGACCGAACCGTCGGAGAGCAAGAACGGCATCGAGAAGATGATCGAAAGCGTAATGGCACCCTTCGGGCCGCCGACCGTAGTGACGAGCGCATCGATAACGGTTTTTTTATTGATGCGATCTCGCTTGCTGGTTTCTGGGTTTCGTGTGATGAGGAGCATGAGCAGCGCCCAGATCCAGCGGAGGACCACGATGAGCACGGTGATGAGCAGCACATAGCCGATGAGCGCAAAATTATTGATATAGACATCATTCCAGGTTGATTGCGTGGCCATGGGTAGTTGCATGCCTAGGAGCACGAATACGATGCCATTAAGCGTGAATCCGATCACCTTCCATACGCTCGAGAGTGCGATGTTGAGACTCGAGCGATACGGGGAAATCTTGCGCGTGTTGTACATCGACCACACGATGCCACATGCGACCACCGCCAAGATGCCACTGACATGAATGATCTCAGAGATAAGGAAGGTGACAAAGGGCATCGAGACTTCAAAGAGCACATGAAACGTTGTGCTATCGAGTCCAAGATCGCGCACTTTCGATGAAATGAGCAAGAAGACTGCTGCTAACAGGACACCGAACGCGATGCCTCCTAAGAAGCTGATGAAAAAGGTTGAAGTGGCATCAGCGAGCGAGAACGCACCGGTAACCGCAGCGGCGATAGCGAACTGGAAGGAGACGACGCCGGATGCGTCGTTCAGAAGTGCCTCGCCCTGCAAGATGGCGCCTTCGCGTTTTCCAAGCTGTGCTTCCTTGCGGAGCGATTGCACCGCAACAGCATCGGTAGGCCCGAGCGCTGCGCCAAGCGCGAATGCAGCAGCAAGCGGAATAGAGGGAATGAGCCAATGGACCGTGAAACCGACGCAGAGCATGATGACCAGGACGAGCCCAATGGCAAATGAGAGTATCGTAACCTTATTATCCCAGAGGTTCTTCTTGTTCGATTCTTTTGCATCACTGAAGAGCAAAGGGGCGATGAAGAGGATGAGGAAGAGATCCGGTTCGACATTGATCTCGATCGGCGCGACCGCAAGAACAGCGATGACCACACCAAGACCGATTTGGATGAGCGGTAAAGAGACTTTAGGGACGATCTGATCGAGGATAGAGGAAAGAAGCACAGCGACGGCAAGCAACAATATCAACTCGAAGGTTGCCAAGTCATTTCCCCTTTCTGATCGCTCTTCGTTCTCTCTATACTACCGAAATGAAGCCGACAGCATTCTTATAGCCCGTTCGCTGCGCAAGATTCACATGTTTTTTCAGTCAAACTTGCAAGCTCGATTTTTTTCTCTATAATACTTTCTGCGCATATGGTGGGTGTGGCCTAGTTGGCTAAGGCGCCAGATTGTGGCTCTGGAGATCGAGGGTTCAAGTCCCTTCATCCACCCCAGCGCGCTTTTTGTTTCGAGCGAAGGTATTTTTGCTTGCACGACGTCAGTCGATAGCCTAAAATAGCTAAGCGCTCAAACGCAGAACATATTTTACTTGGATCGTTAGCTTAGTTGGTAGAGCAGGGGACTCTTAATCCCAAGGTCCGGGGTTCGAGTCCCCGACGATCCACCATGAGTTTTCAGGCTGGTCTCCCCCAGCCTTTTTATATGCTAAGAGATCCAGTATTCGAGTGCGCCGTCTTCTGCAACACGACGATCCACTCTTTTTTCGTCATAGAGATATTCGAGATAACTGAGTGCGACCGAAACACGACGCGTGAGCAAGATAAGCGGTTGCTCGTTCCAGCTTGGCAAGTATGCATAGTATTTTTGCGCAAGCGCCACAGCCGTAAGTGGTTTCGTCTCAACAAGCGCATACATCTTATCGATAGGTCTATCGTAGCTTTCGACGATCTTATCAAGAAAAGCATTGATCTTGTCGGTGCCAATGAGCGCATCATGGTGACACATATAGACCTTATTCAATTCGAGCGCCTTGAGGTGATCGAAACTCTCAAGAAAGCGTTTCAGAAGATGCAGGTCAGCAGAATATGACATGAGCCCTGGCGCAGTATCAAGAATATGATCTCCTGCAAAGAGGATACCACGGTCGCGTTCTAGTAAAGATATATGCTCGGGAGTGTGACCAGGTGTTTCAAGCACTTCAAAATGATACTCCCCGACATTGATGACATCGCCTGTCTGTACGATTCTGACTCTGTCCTCAAAGCCGTCGAACATGCTATCGCGCTTTAAAAGACGCTCGACATAGAAACGTGCACCGTTATCCTCCTGCCGAGCAAGCCCACTCACCGTAAGATAATGATCTACCATTGATTCCTCGAATGCAGGAAGATCGCCAATGTAGACACGACGGGCCCCTTTGTCGAGACAGTAACGCGTATTGCCATCATGGTCGTCATGTGCGTGTGTGAGGAATACTTCCACATCATTCCAGGAAACATTCGATGCTTCGAGTGCTTTGTCGAGAAAATCGACGCCACATAGATCGTAGAGGCCTACATCGACGAAAAGCGCCTGTTTGCTTGGATCCACTACAACATATTCGTCGATCCGGTCGGTGAAATAAAAATTGTCAACTCGATAACTGCTATGGTAGATGTGAGGGTCGTCTTCCTGCAAGAGATAGTTCGTCTCATAGCTGACCTCAGGGTATCTGATCAATTGGGCAATAGGGGTTGCATCTGCTGCTTCATACCTAAAATAGGTTGCCTGATCAGGGTCGATCTGGCCGAGCGTTTCGAGTGCGTCAAAACCGCTCTTAGAGGTATTGTCCGTGTGCTTTGTCATGCAATACTCCGTATCAATTCAGTTACCGATGAAGGATCGAGACGAAACGCGCTTTGCCTCATCTACTATAAATTGTATCGCACTGCTCTTACTGAGAGGATGCTTGTCGCTGCTTGCTCTAAGATGAGATGCTGAAAGGGGTTCTCATGTTTGGAAATTCACTTTTGATCGTCAATCCGACCGCACAAAGCGGCAGGGCTCGTAAAACGCTCCATGAGGTCTCCGAACTCCTTAAAGGCGTGACAAATACGGCCAAGGGACATTATTACGAGATCATCGAGACCACCTACCCGCTCGACGCGGTCATCATCGCTCATGAATTAGGCGAGCACTTCGATACAATCTTCGTGCTAGGCGGAGATGGTGTCGTGCACGAAGTCGTGAACGGCCTCATGCAGATTCCTCAGGAAAAACGTCCAAAGCTTGGCGTGCTGCCCGCAGGTCAAGGCAATGACTTCGCGCGAAGCCTCAATTTAGCGCTCGATCCTCTTCGCGTTCTGGATGAGCTACCGAAGCTGCAGGAGAAGACGATCGATATCGGCGCGGTAAACGACACATACTTCGCTGAAACGCTTTCCTTCGGCCTTGATGCAGCTATCGCGCTCGAAACGATGGAACGCCGTCGCAACACCCATAAGACCGGAACGATCCTCTACCTCGAAAGCGGTTTCAATCAGATCAAGAACCATCTCGATACAATTCAGGCAAACGTCCAAATTGACGGTATAGATTTTCCTGATCTCGAGTTCTATACCTTCGCTGTTCAAAATGGGCGAACCTATGGCGGTGGCTTCAATATCTGCCCTCAAGCTGACTTGAGCGACGGAATCTTCGATGTCTGCTACGCTACCCCACCTCTCTCGAGATTCGAGGCGGTACGCTTGTTCATGCGCGCCAAGGATGGCAAGCACACAAACGATGAGCATATCAACTTCAAGAAAGGCAAGCATATCAAACTTGCTTTTAGTGATATCGTGCCTGCACAGATCGACGGAGAGCCGATCCCGGCGTATGAATATGATATTTCCGTCATACCGCAAGCGCTTAGAGTGCTTACGCTCTAGATATGATATGAAGACGATAAAAGCCCCGCGTTTGCAGGGGCTTTTACTAGTTTAGTGCAAGTGTAGATCGCATCAATGAATTGATCTTGACAGGATGTAGTGACCTGACGACTTGCTAAAAGAGGCAGTAGAGCTAGACGATGCCCTGAGCCATCATCGCATCAGCAAGCTTCTTGAAGCCAGCAATGTTCGCGCCCATCACATAGTTGCCTTCGACACCATATTCCTTGGCAGCATCATCAGCAGCATGATAGATGTTCTTCATGATGCTCTGGAGCTTCGCATCGACCTCTTCGAAGGTCCAAGAAAGGCGTTCGGAGTTCTGAGACATCTCAAGGCCGGAAGTAGCAACGCCGCCAGCATTGGAAGCTTTGCCGGGCATGAAGACGATGCCATTTTCCATGAGGTATTCGGTCGCATCGAGCGTGGTCGGCATGTTCGCACCTTCAGCCACGATCTTGCAGCCATTTGCAACAAGCTCTTTTGCATCGTCGATGAGCAGCTCGTTTTGGGTCGCACAAGGAAGTGCAATATCGACCTTGACGCTCCAAACACCACGGCCATCATGGTATTCAACACCTTCACGGCGCTTCGCATATTCAGAGATACGGCCGCGTTCGACTTCCTTGATCTGTTTGACCAGATCAACGTCGATCCCGTTAGGATCGTAGATCCAACCCGTGGAGTCAGAGAGCGTAACAACTTTAGCGCCCAACTGCTGGGCTTTCTCGGTCGCATAGATCGCGACGTTGCCAGAACCAGAGACCGCAACAGTCTTGCCCTCGAAGCTATCGTCGTGGCAGTTGAGGTATTCCTGAACGAAGTATACAAGGCCATAACCAGTCGCTTCAGTACGTGCGAGCGAACCGCCGTAGGAAAGACCTTTACCGGTCAGAACGCCTTCCCAGACATCGCGGATACGCTTGTACTGACCGAACATATAGCCGATCTCACGTGCGCCCGTTCCAATATCACCTGCAGGAACATCGGTATCTGCACCAATATGACGGCAGAGTTCGGTCATGAAGGA
>CABRGJ010000070.1 GCA_902470405.1 uncultured Eggerthella sp. | reverse complement strand
CGGAAAGTTCAGCAAGACACCCGCAAAGCCAATATAGAGCAACGTGGTCGCGATCTTGCCAGGATAGATGACCGCGACACGCACGTGATAGTGCTTCAAGATATAGCCCCCACCGACCAACAAGAGAAGATCGCGTATCAAGACGAACAGAATGATCCAGAGAGGCAAGCGTCCCACGAAGAAAAGCCCTGCAACGCCTGCGATCATGAGCAAACGATCGACCGCAGGGTCGAGCAATTGCCCGAGACGCGTGACCTGATTGGTCTTACGCGCGATCTGCCCATCGACCCAATCGGTCGATGCAGCGATAGCGAAAAGAAGTGTTGCAGCCAGATTAAGATCATGAAAGAGCAACACGAGGAAGATCGGGATCATGAGAAGACGAATGAACGAGATGAAGTTTGGAAGCGTGAAGATCTTATTGGACACTTCATTGGTCTCTTGTGCTTCCATTTCCCTCCCCTTGTCATAAACCAAATCGGGCCCGAAGGCCCGATTATTCTCATGCTATCAGTTCGCTCGGTAGCCTATGCTTCAGGCTTATCAGCAGCTTGTTCTTGCTTCGCTTTCTCACGAGCAGCTTTCGCCTCAAGCGCAGCCTTAATTCTAGCAGCTTTTTCGGCTTCCTTGCGTGCCATCTCTGCTTTTTCCTCTTCAGTTGGCTCAGGCTTTGTCGTGACTGAAACAACCTTCTCCAGTGCAGGTTTGCGGTATTCAGGCATCATGGTCAAACAGTTCTGAGGGCACTCGCGAACGCACGTGCGGCACTGGATGCAATCGAAAGGATCGATGGTCCATGATTCGGCCTGCTTATCAACTTTGATACAACCAGTGGGACAACGCTTAGCGCATATACCACAAAGCGTGCACTCGACGATATCGTTCTCAATGTGACCTTTGAGATCAGCAACAGGAGGCTTGCTCTCGTAAGGGTAACGGATAGTCTCAGGCTTTTTGAAAAGCGACTTGAGCGTCATCCTTCCTAATTTGAAGTATCCCATTGTCCTACCTTTCCGTGCAGCTGATACAAGGATCGATAGTAAGCACGATCATGTTGACATCAGCAAGATCGCAGCCCTTCAGCGCCATGGTCATACCTGCGATGTTCTGCGTGGTTGGTGTTCTGATGCGCATACGCTCAAGATTCTTCGTGCCATTGCCCGAACAGTAGTAATACACTTCACCACGCGGCTGCTCGAGGATGTTGCATGCCTCACTACCAGCAGCAGGAGCTCCCTTCACAGGAATAGCGAAAGCACCGTCAGGGATCTTGTCGATGAGCTCGTTGATGATATCGATCGACTGAAGGACCTCTTCAGCGCGAACCTTCACGCGGCCGTAGCAATCTCCCTCGGTCGAGAGGATGGAATGGAACTCCGCCAGATCGCCATAGGCGCCAAAGCCCAGACGGCGAACGTCGTTATCAAGATTGCTCGCGCGAGCAAACGGACCGACCATGCCATATTGGATCGCATCTTCCGGTGAAATATAACCAACACCTACCAAGCGATTCTTGACCGAAGTATCCTTTAAGAACGCATTGCAGATCTGCTTGTATTCGCCCTTGATGCCTTCGAGCTTGTCTTTAATGGCCTGCAGCATCGGAGCGTCAATATCCTTTGTCACACCGCCGATGAGCGTGTAAGAAAGGATGACGCGACCTCCTGCCACAGCCTCAAAGATATCGAGGATGCGCTCACGCAGACGCCAGCAATGCATGAAGAGGCTCTCGAAGCCGAATGCATCAGCCGCAAGACCCATCCACAACAGATGGGAATGAAGACGTGAAAGTTCATGCATGATCGCACGTAAGTATTCAGCGCGTGGAGGGATCTCGACATTCATCAAGCGTTCTACGGCCTGAGCATACCCATAGCTATGACCGAACGCACAAATACCGCAGATACGCTCTGCAACATAGATGAACTGATGGATATCGCGCGTCTCGACAAGCTTTTCAAGCCCGCGATGAATGAAGCCGATCTGAGGGAGCACGTCGACGACGGTCTCGTCTTCGACGACAAGGTCAAGATGCAATGGTTCAGGTAGAACGGGATGCTGAGGACCAAAAGGAATAACTTGCGCTTTGCCCATGATCTACTCCCCTTCCTCTTTCGCTTCTTTTGCTGCTTTAGCGGCCTTTGCTGCTTTTGCCTTTGCGATCTTAGCAGCCTTTTCGCGCGCTGCCAGCTGTTCTGGCGAGACGATGGTCATAGGTGCTTCTACGCCTTCAGGGAAGCTGTAGAACGCACCTTCAAAATCGATCAAGTTTCCAACGATATTCACACCGTAGAGGTCATGAGCCTCGTTCTCGTTCACGAACACCGCAATGAACAACGGTGTGAGCGAAGGAATCTCGGTCTCGCCTTTGATAACGCCTGTAATGCGGCGGTTGATGACCTCATTATCCTTGACGAATGTGTAGTACAACCAGATAGAATCGTCCTCTTTTGCAAGCGCCATCATCTGCGTCAACTGATAACCCTGCTCCTTGTATTCAGTAGCAGCATCCACTAATTCGTCTATTTCGATAGGGACGAAGCTTTCGATGAATTCCATCTTCAGGCCCCTTTCTTCTTCTCTGCTTTGAGCTTCTTGGATTTCTCCTCCAAGATCCCGATACCCTCCACCACTGCATCGATGATGGCTTCCGGTCGAATTGCGCAGCCCGGTGCGTAAACATCGACCGGGATCGCTTTGTCGACACCACCAATGATGTTGTAACAATCCTTGAAGATGCCTGCTGTGCACGCACAAACACCGCACGCGATGACCACCTTCGGTTCGATCATCTGATCGTAGATCTCTTGCACAACACTGATGTTGCGCTCGTTGATGCCTCCCGTAATGAGGAAGATGTCCGCATGCTTTGGGTTGCCCGTATTCACGATGCCGAAGCGCTCGACGTCATACAGAGGCGTGAGCGCCGCCAATACTTCGATATCGCATCCATTACAGCTCGAGCCGTCATAATGGATGATCCAAGGAGATTTAGAAACAGAAGACATGTTTCCTCCTTACAAGAACGCAAGTACGATGATGTTAATGCCACCCAAGACCAGCGTGACGATCCAAGTGGACTTCAACACCATCTGCCATTTGACGCGGGCAAAATTGTTATCGATCCAAACCTCGAACAGGTAGATAAGGACGAAAACGACGATCGCGATCGCGATCGAGATCGGATTGCCCCAAATGAAGAACATGACGACCCAGCCCATGTACAAGATATTCTCGCACCAATGCATGATCTCGATCTGAGCGAGCGTCTTGCCTGACATCTCAGTAGTTACACCTTTTACCAGTTCTTGATGTGCATGATGTGAATATGAGAGGTCGAATGGGGATTTCCTCAATTTAATCGTAAGTATGTAGAGCATGCCGATGAAGATGCCCCACAAACTGAAGATGATGGGTGAATCAAGGAAAGGCAGCACGGCAAGATCGAAGCTTCCTGTCGCCATGAAGAAACCGACCGCGAGCAAGAGCACCATCGGTTCATATGCCATGATCTGTAGTGTTTCGCGATGTGCGCCTGCCTCTGAGAACGGTGAGCGTGAAGCATACGCTGCCATGACGAACATGAGTTCTGCAAGCGTGATGACGAAGATGCTCAGCAGCAAATTACCACCCGAGAAGAAGATGCCACCAGCAAGGAAAGTGAACACGAGTGCACAAACAACATAAGTGCCAATCGTACCGTTTACGGCGACGTTATCCTTATCGATGAGCTTGCGCACATCGTAAAAGGGCTGTAGCAAAGGCGGCCCTACCCTGCCTTGCATGCGTGCGCTGACGATACGATCGACGCCAGCGAGCAAGCAACCGAGCACAGTTGCGACGATCGCGAAGATGACCGAGGCGCCAAGGGTGATGAGGATCGAGATAAATGTTTCCATGAGCTGCCTCCTTTCTTACAGCAACGCAGCGAGGTTGACCACCGTTGCGACGATCGCCCAAATGAACGCGATGAGAATGAGTATGTAGCAGATGATAGTGCCAATAGGCGTGAGCTTCGCTTCACCAAACCAGTCATCAAGATACCAATTGCGCACCGTTGCCTCTTGTGGCTGTGAGAGCGAATTGAGGAAGACACGTGATTCGTTGTCGACCGACACACCGGAAAGATAGACGCTGGCTTTTTTGGCCTTGGTCTTCTTGCGCAACACACCAAACATCATGACGACCATGAACAGCACGATGATGGTAGACAGATAGAGATTCTCATCACGGATCGGTTGAATGCTCATACCGAGTACCGAGCTGATATAAGGTTCGACCAGATAATTCGAGATGAGCGGGATGAGCGCGCAGGCAAGCACCGCGAGCACGACCATGACCGCATCGGCAAACCATTCGCTCTTATGAACGGTGATCTCAACGTTGTCTGGTTCACCCGCAATAGCAGAGAGCTTCCCGAGCCATTTAGCCCAGAACATGAATGTGGCAGCAGAACCAAATGCCAACATAAGGATGAGTGCGATCTGACGCGTACCGATAAGCGTGACGAGCGTAGCCCACTTCGCGATGAGCATACCGAACGGCGCGATGAACATGATCATGATACCTAACATCATGAGACGCGCAAGACGAGGCATGCGCTCGAAGAGCGAATCCATGTCCTCGATATTAAGCGAGCCGATGTGATGCTCTGCCGTACCAACACACAGGAAGAGCAGGCTTTTCGCGATCGCATGGAAGATAACCAAAAAGATAGCTGCCCAGATCGCTTCTGCCGTACCAACACCTGCACACGCAGTGATAAGGCCGAGATTCGCAATGGTCGAATACGCGAGCACGCGCTTCGCGTTGACCTGGGAGATAGCAAGAAACGAGCAGAACAAGAAGGTAAGGCCGCCCACCAGGATAACGAAAATGGAAGGCCCAAACGAGACCGCATAGATAGGTCCGCATTTGATGAGCATGAAGACGCCCGCCTTCACCATGGTCGACGAATGTAGAAGCGCACTCGTAGGTGTCGGAGCAACCATTGCTCCCAAGAGCCAGGTATGGAATGGCATCTGCGCTGCTTTGGTCATGCCTGCTAAGCTCAAACAAGTGAGCGGGAAAACGACTAACGCCGGCGCAAGCGAACCGATGATGATGAAGTCGAGGAAGTCGACCGTGTTGAATTGGAGCACAAGATAGAATAGCGCCGCCAGAAACGCGATGCCGCCGACCATGTTCATGACGATCTGGCGGAATGCATTTGCGATCGCTTCTTCAGTGCGTGTATATCCGATCAGGAGGAACGAGCAGACCGTTGTGATCTCCCAAGCAGCATAGAGCCAGACCATGTTGTTGCAGAAGATGATCCCATACATCGCCGCAAGGAAGATGAACATGAGCGCGAAGAAGCGCGGACGACGATCTGCTTCATGCTTGTGCTCGCGCTGGAAATCTTCCATATAACCGATGGAGTAAATGCAGATGCCCGCACCGACCAGACCGATGATGAGCGTCATGATAAGGGAGAGTGAATCGATATACAGACCACGCAGGCAAGTAAGATCATGTGCAAAACCGAACTCAAATACGAGTGTGCCAACGAGCTGGATCGCAGCGAGCCCCAAAACCCAATATCTCCGATACTTGACGCTATAGAAGATGATGATGGCGCCCACGATCACACTAATCGCGAGCGAGCACCAATCGACGATCGGAATCGACATATCAGCCGAGCCAAGCGTACCGGTGAACATGAAGTACGTTCCCGTGGTTCCGATGTTCATCGCCACGAACGCAATGGACGCGCCCATGATCACGATGCTTGCGACCCAAACGATCGC
>CABRGJ010000069.1 GCA_902470405.1 uncultured Eggerthella sp. | reverse complement strand
AATCACAGACGCTTCGGACTGACCTTCAATCTCGATAGGAAGCGCCGTTACATTTGACAAAGCACGTACAGCGCAAGTGGGAACTTCGACGATTCTTACTTTCACCGCACCGATTGATCGTTTCCACTCGCCGCCTGTGGTTAGCGTTACATAAAGAGACAACTCACTAACGTCAGCAAGTTCATCTGCGGAAATCACACAATAGCCGTCTGAATCTTCGCCATGCGCCCAAATCTTACCAGCATCATCAATGATAGACCAGCCTGTTTGCACAGCCTCAGAGCCATACGTCCAAGAGAGTGGAAGAGATTCGCCGCGAGCGATATAACTTGGAGCTGTTAACTCCACCCATGCCGGCGATGTGACAGGCTTCACTGCGACAATTTCAGACCAGGGGCCATACACCGTATCGCTATCATTCGCAAGAGTACGCCGCACACGAAGGAACACGTCCTCGCCCTCAGTAAGACCGCCAACATACACCTTCGCTGAATGATCGAAATCCTCAAACCGGGGTTCGTCATCCTCCCACTCAAGGTCGAATTCGTTAACGTTTTGGGTAGACTGCCAAGCATATTCAGTCGATGCCCATGTAACCTGGGTCGATCCTTTATAGTTCGCAATCTCGGACGGATCAGTGACATTCAAGAATGTATCATCGTCCCACGCCACATCAAGAACAACCGACTCACCATCATCGCCACTAATCGCATTTTTGATGGATGCTGCGCCAGCTTGAGCCTCGACTGCTGGCTGATAGAGGCCAGAATCAACTGGTACTGAATAGGCAACGTATTCGTTGCGCCTTGCAACCACGCGGTACCAGGTTCGCTTACCCTTAGCAGGCCGTGCGTCAACAAGGTTGTCTGACAGACCCTTACAGTCGCACCCGTCAACCATATCAGGGACATCAGTCCAGCCAGTAGCATTCTCGGCAGCTGACGCGGTCTCGCACTCGCTGTCTTTCAGGCGCTGAAGTTTTACGTTATCGACAGGATGATAGGTATCGTGTCTTGTGTTGATACCGATGAGCACAATCTTGTTTGAATTATCAATGGCAATGTTAGTGATCTGAGGGATCGCAGGCCAAGCCAACACATACCTCATAGCTACCGTATCGCTATCACCAGCGCACCCGCGAGAGTACGCCCAAGTCGTGATGGCTACCCATTCGTCATACTTAAGCCCCTTATCAATATCTCCTGAATCGATAGGGATTTTCACTTCATCCTCGGTGTAAGATTTCCAATTTTGGAAGATCCTTGTTGGTGATGCATTGGAAGTCTTTTCGATCTTTACGACGGTGTCGTAGTTGTCGGTCTCAGCATTCATATGCGCACTGTCATATTTTCCTTTGCGCACCGTGATAGCCATATCCTGGTCAGACCAGAAACCATCATCGCCCCACTCGATCCATTCATCATCACCTTGTTCGATACTTACTTCAATCTCTGGGTAGTGCGGTTCACGAATCACCAAATCGCGCGAGTAGTACCAACCGCTCGCGTCCTTGTCATTGTCGGTTTTACCCTTGATCCAAACATTTACCCGCCCGATCTGCCAAGACCCAATCGGATATATCTTCCATGATGCGCGCGGATCATTTCGCAAAAATGTACAGCTATCAGAGGTGCTACTGCCTCCTACTCCGTAGTGCTTAAGATCCCAGGGCTTTTTGCCAGCTTCCTTGTAGCCAGGTCGATAAATCTCCCACCAAATATCAAGGTGATCCCAAGAGTCTTTAGATAGACCTTTCCAAAACGCCCACTGAGACTTGAATTCAATGCTCGAATCTGATGCTTGGAGCGTTGGTGCGATTAGATCGGTGATCTTAATGGCCATATTTACCTCATTAGTCCGTGAAGTTTGATCTCGCGAGCAATAGCGCGAGTAATGTCTTTGGCGCTTGAGTCTGCGCCGACAGCAAGATGGATGGTCACGTAGGTGTTGCCACCTCGTCCACCATCACCGAACTTTTCATCAATCCCTTCGGCAAGAAGATCAATAAAAGGCTGCGAATATTTTTTATTCGTCAAAGGAACAATGGCCTCCGCGCCGTCTTCGCCAACAATATCGAGCGGAGTTGCCTTGGTTGCGATAGCTCCGGCAGCGTGCAGACGAATACCACCTGTAGCACGCCCAAGTACTCCAAGCACCGTATTGATACCAGACGTAGCGACAGATGCGGTTCCTTTTATAGTTTTTAAGCTGGAGCTATTCCACCTATCTATGTCAGAAAGCACACTTTTAAGATTGCTATCAACCTTTGCGCTGCCGTTAAGCGTTCTTAAACCTGAACCATTCCACTCAACTACATGCCCTTGTGCGTCAGTGAGCGTTAGGTCGTTTACTACAGCGTTACCGTTCTTATCTTCAAGAGTTGAACCATTCCACTTGTACAGGTTTCCTTGAGCGTCTATCAACGTAGTTTCATCAACAGTTATATTCCCGTCCTTATCGACGATAGGAACACTGTTGTACGCCTGCACCATCGCGATCATTAGGTCGAGATCGTAGTCGCATTGTTGCGCCAAGCGATTGAAGTTATCGCTGCCAATGTTCGCTAGCTGTTCGGATGACACACCCGCATCGTTGAGCTTGCTCGCGAATGTTGAAATGTCCACACCATCAAGCGCCCCGTTAGCAGAGCCCTTGAATTGCTCTAGGGTGTCAGACATATTCTTGGTGTTATAGGCTGATTTCTTCGCGGTTTCATCCATACCAACGTCGAACTCGTCAAGCAAGGCAACGATAGATGGCATAGTGCCGTTGTAAGACTGAGCAAGCCTCTCCATCTGCTCAGGAGTTAGTTCTGCAAGTGCTTTTGTATCAGCACCAAGACCGCGCAAATCCTCTTTGAGGCTTGAAAATTTGCCCATTGCCCTCAAGGATTGCACGAAAAGCCTTACTTGCAGAATTACCCCACTCATCATAAGCATCCGCCGATTCAGAGACAGATTTCTTCTCATCGCTATATTCTTCAAGCAAATCGGAATAGGCGTTTGCTGCCTCATCGTAGAGTTGCTTTTGCTTAGCAAGTTCAGCTTCTTTTTTCTCGTATTCAGCCTTTTCTGCCTGGAAGTTTCCATCTGGTCGAGATTGAGCTTCTTCATACTTTTTCTTAGCTGCATCACGTTCGTCCAAAGCTTTTGCGTAAGCTTTAGCAGCATCATCTTCAGCTTGAGATGCTTCTTCAATACTGGAAGCAATCGAATCTAAGCGAATTTCTTCTTTTTTCTTTTCGATAAGAGCCTCGAGCGAAGAAGTTAGGTCTTGGACTTTCCCGTTTTGATCGGTGTATTTCCCAGCAACAACATCAGCGACTGAGATATTCAGGCCAAATTGCTCATTTACCTTTCTGAGAGCGTATTCGAGTTTTCCTTGAGATTCGCTCGAAAGATCGGTGTCGCCCACACAGTCTTTAATAATCTGCGAATAAGTATCCAACTCAGCAATTTGCTGTTGTGAGCTGCTTGCAGTCTCTTGAATCTTATTAGCATGATCGAGAACCGACTTATTAAGATCATCGATGTTCCATGATGCTTTTTGAGCAGTGGTTCCGACATTGCTCACTTTGCCAGAATAATTATCCAAAGAAACCGTATCGGATATTGCCTGAGAAAGACCCTTTGTTGCTAACTCAAGGGTCTGCTCTTTCTGGTACGCTTCATAGGCTTTCATTGCGAGAATGCCAGCAGCGGCACCCGCGAGACCCAATGCGACACCAGCAGGATTAGCGATAGCACCTGTGGCTTTCAGTGATTCACTAAGTGTGCCAGCACCGCCAGCGGCAAGCTGGAATGATTCCTTTAACTGCTTGCCCTTGTTGATGACTCCAGGAAGGTAATTGCCACCAGCCTGAAAGACCATGAGACCAGCACCAGCCGCCATCGCGCTAGGCGCAACATCTCTGAGCGATGCTGTGAAAGACTTGATCTGTGGAGCATTGTCGGAAACAACATCCTGAACAACTCCGAACGCATCATTTATGCCGTCTTTGAGATCAGTGAACACGCCAGCGATTGTGTCCTGGCCTACGGCATCCATAACCCCAGCGATACCGCGCGAAATGGAGGTACCCAGATTTGCCATAGAGGTTTGAACACCGCCTGTTGCCTGGCGTGCCTGTTCCTCGAAGCTCGCAAAGCCATCACCGCCCTCTTTGTCGAGCTTGACGATCTGGTTCAAGAGATCAGTCATGGTGAATTTTGCTTTGTTCTTCCCACCACCAAGAGCAGCATAAAGATCGTTAGCATTAGCAGTCGGCTCAAGCATAGATTTTGCAAGCTGATCGAGCTGTCCAGGCATTGCCTGGGTAAGGCTCTTCCAGTCCTGCATATCAGGCTTACCCTTAGAAAGCATCTGCCTAAACTGTTCTTGAGCAGAGGTTACAAGCTGCTGCGACGAGCCACTTGCAAGCAGCATGTCATTGAGCGCAAGACCCGATTCGGTCGCAAGGTCAAGATCTTTCGTTACGACCGAAAAACCCTGAACCGTCTTGACCATTGAGTCGAGCGTTGTAGGCAGTCCTTGAAGCCTGTCGCTTATTTTCGAGATTGAAGCGTCTGCCTCATCTGAAGAGTAGCCAAGCGACTGCATCACACGAGGGTAGTTATTGAGCGTGTCAAAACGTGAAATAGCAGCATCAAGATTTGAAGTGATAGAACCTATCGCAGCGTTAGTAAGTGAAGAGAATACTCCTACTGCGGCACCTGATTTAACGAATCCGCCGCTCACTCCCTGGCTGAAGTTAGTACCCCACTTCTGCCCTGACTGCTTGGCATCAACGCCAGCTAAAGCCCCACTAATAGAGCTTGCCAGCCCCGGAAACTTCGGGATGACATTGATATAGCCCTTTCCGAGTTCGGCCATTACACCGCCTCCCAGCTTCCGCTATTCAGTTGTTCTTTGATTCGTTTTGCTTTTTCTGAAGCCTGTTTAGCTTGTGCAGCACGACGCACTTCTCGCCATGGACGGCTAACTATTTCAGGAAGTTCACCGCTGTATCCGTTGAGCCTCAAAAGACACCAGGTAGTAAGCTCCTTAATGTCCATGAGCGCACTGTATTCATCGCTCCAGGCGCAATCAGGACTAAGCGATGCCATATAGCGAGAACCCGTTGGTAGCATCCTGATGAGGTCGATCGACTCTTCAGGATCTACCTCATCGAATGAGACGTGATAGTAGTGACGGAAATCGTGCCGAAGCTCGCTTGTACGACCAGCTTCAAGACGTGCAAGCGTTATAAGTTTTTTAGTTCAGGGGAAGTGAACACCTTTGCAAAGACAACGCCCATGGCGATATTGTCAACAGTACCGTCCTCATCCGTGCAGGCTTTGACGACCTCGTTCATCTGCTCTTCTCCAAGCAAGAGGGTCATAGCTTCTTCTGCATTCTGGTCGGTCATATCTTGTGCAAGAATGTCGGTTACTCGCCTGTCGTTTGCCCTCTTCTTCGGGATAGACAGCTCAAGACCCAAAACAGGAATAACGGCATCCTTGTTGCGCTTGCCCTCGATAAGATTAACCTTTTCCTCAACGGTCTTAGCGGGTGACATCTCAATGCCAAGAGCTTTGCCGTACTCGTTCAGCTCATTTGCGCTCATACGCTCTAAGTAATCAGGATTCATGATTCTCCTAACAAAAAACGAACGGCTGGTTTTACCCAGCCGCCCAAGAGTCGATTATTCAGTTGCGGTCATCGCTGCAAGCTTCTCGGCTTTGTTGGTGCATCCCGTGAGGTCGATACCCTTATCAGCTGCATAAGCCTCGATCTGAGGTACCGTCCAAGATTCATCGGGCGTACCTTCGGGATAGCTGGCCG
>CABRGJ010000068.1 GCA_902470405.1 uncultured Eggerthella sp. | reverse complement strand
AACAGGAACACCATGCTTTTCGGCATATTCGATCTCCTCATCACGCGTATGAAGATCCCATTCGCGTACAGGAGCCAAGATCTCAATGGAAGGATCGAGTGCTTGGATCGAAGTCTCGAAACGGACCTGATCGTTACCCTTGCCCGTACAACCATGAGCAATGTACTTGGCGCCTTCCTTGTGTGCAACATCGACCAAGAACTTCGAGATGAGCGGGCGCGAGAGCGCAGAGACGAGCGGGTACTTATTTTCGAATTGAGCATTCGCGGCTAGGGCTTTGGAGAGATAGTCTTTGCAGAAGATCTCACGCATATCGAAAACATAACATTCGATCGCACCAGTCTTGAGCGCCTTTTCCTTTACCGCTTCAAGACCTTCGTGCTCTTGGCCGACTTCGCCGACCACCGCGATGACGTCGAGTCCCTTTTCTTCCTGCAACCATTTGATGCATACCGAGGTATCCAGACCACCGGAATAAGCGAGTACGACTTTATCCTTTGCCATGTTTCTTCCCTTCTGAACTGGCTTGAATTCACACTGTCACATTGTATCGCGCTGCCTTGCAGCACGCTTTGAAACGAAGCTATTCGGCATCCTTTGCAGGCTCGTCGTCTTGAGGAGCATCCTTCGCGGCATCTGCTGACGCAGCTTCTGAGCGGCCCGCTAACTTCTCTGCCGCAGCTGCCTGCAATGCATCGCCGAGCTTCCCTTCGGCGCTACCAACCTTCTCTTTCAGCATCTGCATGACGTCTTTGAATTCCGCGTTGATGTTCTCTGCTTCTTTGAGCAGATCCTCATATTCTTGCTGCGCGGCAGCCTCTTGCTCCTTGGCCTTCTGCTCGGCCTCTGCAGCTTCCTTCTCCTTTGTCTTGGAAGCGACGCACAGGCTCGGGAGTGCGTCGATAAGCTTATCGATTTCAGCCTCGGTGATGATGAGCGGCGGCAAGAAGCGCAACGTATGTTCGCCCGTTGCATTCAGCAAAAAGCCCGCATCGAGCGCAGCATCCACCACGAACGGCGCTTTGAATTCGTCTTTCAGGTCAGCTGCGATCATAAGACCTGAACCACGAACATCGGTAACTTCGTCAAGTGCGAGCAGCTTATCGGCGAAGTAATCGCCCATCTCTTCCACACGCTGCCCGAAGTTCTCCTTCGAGAGCGTATCGAGCGTTGCATGCGCTGCAGCCATAGCAAGATTGCTGCCGCCGAAGGTCGAACCGTGGTCGCCAGGCTCAAACACCTCTGCCACCTCGATACGCGCAACGCAACCACCTGTTGGCATGCCTGATGCCACACCCTTTGCGAACGTGATGATATCAGGTGTGATGCCCGCATTCTGGAATTCGAATGGCCAGGTGCCGCAACGATAGAATCCCGTCTGGACCTCATCGGCAATGAACAGCGCACCATTGCGACGCGCAAGCTTTGTTGCCTCGAAGAGGTAATCATGATCGACGGGGAGAACGCCTGCTTCGCCCTGAATAGGCTCCATCATGATAGCCGCGATCTGACCAGGATATTCCCACCAGATATTGCGCAGAGCATCCATGTCGTTAGGCGGAATGGCCACGAACCCTTCGGGGAGGGGCGCGAATTTTTCCTGTTTAGCGGGCTGAGCTGTTGCGGCCAACGTTGCGAGGGTACGACCGTGGAAGCTGCCTTCCAGCACGACGATGATATGACCGCCGCTCGACTCCTTCTTTGCCCACAAGCGCGCAAGCTTGATAGCGCATTCGTTCGCCTCGGCACCAGAGTTCGCGAAGAAGGTACGCCAAGGAGCACGGAAGAAGCGCGGGACGCATTCATTGGCCATATCGGAGATCTGCTTCGCTACTTCAGCGCGTTTTTCGATGTAATAGTAATTGCTCACATGAATGAGCTTCTCTGCTTGCTCGGTGATAGCTTTCACGACTGCGGGATGGCAGTGACCCAAGCTATCGACGCCGATACCGGCGATGAAATCGAGATAGGTCTTACCTTCGTCGTCGGTGACCTCGACGCCCTTGCCCTCGACCAAGCACACAGGTTTGCGCTTGAACGTATGCATGATGAAAGTATCGTCAAGTTTCTTTACTTCTTCGAATGACATTCCTGTTCCTTTTCCCTTGTGCTCGCTACAGGTTCTCCATGAGGCGCGAAGCCAATAACCCGAGCGGCGCGTAGTCGTCCTTCATGTTGTGTTCGTCGTCATTATATATGAGCGTACCAGCACCCACCGAAGTGAGTAGCTCGATCAAAAGCGAATGCGGCTTAGTGCCGTTGATGATATGAGCGCGATGAACGCCAGCTTCCAGCGCGAGCACGCACGATTGGAGTTTGGGGATCATGCCTTTGCTGACCGTGCCAGCCACCAACATATCGCGCGTCTCTTGCAACGACATGCGCGAGACGAGCGAATCCTTATCGTCGAAATCCACATAGAAACCATCTACATCTGTAAGGAAGATGATCTTCTGTGCGCCGATCGCGCCAGCCACCGCGCACGCAACCGCATCTGCGTTGATGTTGAATGAGCCGCCATCCTCACCCTTGCCAACCGAAGCGATGATGGGAACGTATGCTGCATCGATGAGCGTCTTGAGATACGCCGGATTCACGTCGATAACGCTACCCACACGACCGAGCTCTGGCTTGAACTGCTCGGCAATGATAGTGCCTGCATCGGCACCGTTCACACCTACTGCAAGATTGCCATGCTGATTCATCGCTCGAACCAGCTCTTCGTTCACCTTACCGACAAGCGTCATCTTTACGATCTCCATCGCCTCATCGGAAGTGACGCGTTGGCCGTTGATGAATTCGACCTCGAGGTCGAAACGATCCATATTCTCAGTAATAGCCGCCCCGCCGCCGTGCACGATGACCGGGTTCACGCCCATGATCTTGAGCATGACGATATCAGCCATGACTGCATCGCGCAGCTTTGGATCGACCATGGCAGCTCCGCCATACTTGATGACGATGGTCTTGCCTGTCTGATTCTTGATCCACGGAAAAGCTTCGATCAACACCTCTGCGGTATGGGACGAAGTAAGTTTTCTCTCTTTTGCGAAATTCATAGTGTTCTATCTCCAACGTTCGATACGTTCATTAAACAATAGAGAGCGCTGCTCATGAAGCAGCAGCAGGCTATGTTCGGTAATCGCCGTTGATTCGGACATAATCGTAAGAGAAATCACACGTCCAGACCGTTGCATGCGCATCGCCTGCACCAAGATTCGCCTCGAGCACGATCTCGGGCTCTTCAAAGCGACGAAGCGCTTCAGCCTCATCGAACTCAACCGTAAGACCATCGCGGCAGACTGGAAGACCCATGATATCGATCGAGACGTTGTGCTGCTCGAACTGCGCACCACTACGACCAAGCGCCCCAGCAATACGTCCCCAGTTAGCATCATGGCCAAAGATCGCCGTCTTCACGAGCGGTGAATTCGCGACGGTGCGAGCAGCCATGTCCGCCTCTTCGAGCGTGCGTGCGCCACCCACCTTCACAGTAACGAGCCTGGTCGCTCCTTCCCCATCCCGCGCCATCTTACGCGCAAGATCCTGCGTGATGAAATCGAGCGCTGCCTGGAATTCCTGGAAGGCGATCGAATCCTTTTTTATACACCCATTTGGCGCAGCTTTACCGCTCGCGAGCAGAAAGCAGGTATCGTTAGTGGAAGTATCCGAATCGACCGTGACCTTATTGAAGCTTTGGTTCACGCTATGGACAAGGGCGGCATGGAGCGCGTCTGCACCAAGCGGAACATCGGTTGTGAGCACTGATATCATGGTAGCCATATTCGGCATGATCATGCCCGAGCCCTTCGCCATACCCCCCACCGTGATAGTGGCGCCCTCAAGCAGAGGATCATGGCTGACGTAAGTGACCGCGATCTCCTTAGGCACGGTATCGGTGGTCATGATCGCCCGTGCAGCATCAGCACCCGTCTCGCGTGTCATGCTCTGATGCAATGCAGGCACTGCATTCTCGAATGGCGTCGTGTCAAGGATCTGCCCGATCACGCCCGTAGAGGCTACCAGCACATCGTCAGCACTGCAGCCAACAGCAGAAGCGACAATATCACATGTACGCTTCGCCGCATCGAGGCCGATCGATCCCGTTGCTGCATTGGCGCATCCTGAATTGATGACGACCGCACGTGCAAAACCGCAATTGCGGCCATCCAAATGCTCTTTTGAAACGATGACAGGTGCCGCACAGAAGATGTTCTGAGTGAACGTTGCCGCAGCGGGATAGAGCTCATCAGCTTCAACGAGCGCCATATCCAACCGTCCAGGGTCCTTACGAAATCCCGCATGGATACCGCCTGCACGAAAGCCTAGCGCGCTCGCGACGCCACCCTGTTCAACAAAAGTGAGCTCGATACCATTCCATATTACTGATGAAGAAGCTTGTTCCATGATCTTGTCCTTTTATCAGAAAGCCTTGCCTGAAGGCGTGAAGTGCAGATTCTTTCAGGGGATGCACAGCAAAGGCTGTACAGGGCGGAAACGCTCGAACTGGCTCGATGTGACAAGAAGCGTTCAGACGCATGGGTCACCGTCGACTGACTGCTTCCTAGACAGGAAGCGCCACCAGGTCGAGCCCGCATCGCTGGTCGAATCCGCATACTATGTTCGCGCATTGAACAGCCTGGCCAGCTGCACCCTTGCAAAGATTATCGATCGCACATACCGCGATGAGCGTACTAGTCGATTCCTGATAGGCGATGCCAATATGAGCATTCTTCGTACCCACCACCGAAGCAGTGCGCGGCATCTGACCGATCGGCAAGACGGTGACGAACGGATAGTCATCGTTGAAGGTATCGGCATAGAGTGCGTAGAGCTACTCAAGCGTATGCTGGTTACGCGCTTTTGGAGAAAGCTGCATCGTTACCGTAGAGAGAAGCCCACGATTCGCAGGAGCGAGATGCGGCGTAAATACCAAACGTCCTTCGATGCCCAGGATCTGCTCGATCTCGGGAGTATGGCGATGTGCTGCGACCCCATAGGCCTCGAAATTATCGTTTGCAGTGCAGAAATGCGTACGAGCATTCGCGCTACGGCCTGCACCAGTCACACCAGAGATCGCATCTGCCACCACGATGCCTTCGGTAAGTGCGATGGCAGGATATGCCGCAAGCGAAGTAGCCGTTGGATAGCAACCCGCACAGGCAACCAGCGTTGGATGATGCTGCGCATGAAGCTTATGAGCGTCCTCAAGTGCCGCTTCGGTTATCTCAGGCAAGCCGAAAAATGACCGCTCGAGCAGATCGGTAGCCGTATGGGACGTGCCGTACCATTTCTCGAAAAGTGCAGGATCTTTCAATCGAAAATCCGCCGACAGATCGAAGACAGAAACATCTGCCGCCAAAAGATCGGGGACGAGCGTCATAGCAGCAGTATGGGGTGTAGCCATGAAAACCACATCGCAATCAGCAAGCGACGTGGTGTTATGAGCCTCGAATTCAAGATCGCACACCCCTTCAAGGGCGGGATAAAGATCGGAGATAGGGGTTCCTTCATCGGTCGAAGAAGTGATCACTTGGAGTTCGAATCCAGGATGACGAGAGATGATTCGGACCAGTTCAGCTCCTGCGAATCCAGCAGCACCGATGATGCCTGTCAATAAACCCATAGCCAATCCTTTCTTTCTCGAGCGATCATAAGATGAAGACTAATCTATAGATAATACCCCTATTATGAGCATCATGAGGTTCTTAATTTTGTTTGAGTATCATGTAGAGATGACGGAACTGTCGCGCAGTGCGGTATGATCGTATATGAAATCCGAAAATAAAAGAACATGTTGGGTAAATTCGTCTTCGATCGAAGGGCAT
>CABRGJ010000067.1 GCA_902470405.1 uncultured Eggerthella sp. | reverse complement strand
CTACAACCGTAATCCAATATAACCCAACTAACACGAAACACCGAATCTACATCAGAGGACCGATGATTTGCCCGCTTCCCTTAAGCGTCGTCGCACTACAGCATTTCGAGCGTTCAAAAATACCTCTTTTAAGATAAAACGGGTATCATCTAACTATGGAATCTTCCGCTGAAAAAGAATCAGCTCAAGTACTGAAGAAGAACATCTTTTTTCAGTCCCTGTTGCAGATCGCTATCTATGTCTTTCCCTACCTCACGCGCGTGCTCGGACCAGATGAATTCGCAGTTCGCGCGTACTCGATCTCGGTGATGAATCTTTGCCTTATCTTCATCGACTTCGGGTATAACGCGCTCGGCACAAGAGAGATCGCTCGCCATCGAAATGATCTGCACTTCATCCGCGCGCTCACCTCTACCATCTTCTCGCAGCGCCTTATCATGGCAGTGTTCGGCGGACTCATACTGTGCGCGATCATTCCCGCGATCCCCATCATGGCCGAAAACCCCCTCTATATGCTCATCGCCTACTTCGGAACGGTGCTCAATGCATTGCTTCCCGATTTCGTCTTCAAAGGCCTCGAGGACATGGCTATCCTGACCAAGAGATTCGTCGTTTCACGCCTCGTTTCGCTCATCCTGATATTCGCCTTCGTCAAAGGACCCGATCAACTTGTACTGGTCGCGATCTTTGAGGCGGTACCTTCTTTGATCGCATTCGTATGGTCGTGGTTCGATGTGATAAAGAAGCGCAAGATCACGCTCAGTCCCAAACTGATAGAGCTCAAGAACTCTCTCGATATTCTGAAGAAGTCTGCGATATTCTTCCTCTCTAGCGCATCGACGACCATCTTCACGAACCTGACCACTGTTATGATCGGCATCTTCATCATCGATCAGGCAGAGATATCCTATTGGTCTCTTGCAACCACCTGCATCTACGCTGTTCAAAGTTTATACAATCCCATCTACAACAGCGCTTATCCGCATGTGGCAGCGAGACGAAACTTCTCAGTGATAAGAAAATTGCTCCTGCTCGGCTTGCCTGTTGTGGTTGTTGGCTCGGTCGCACTCTATTTCTTATCCCCTGTTGTCATGTGGCTTCTAGGCGGCAACGAATACGAAGCGGGCAGTGCGGTCCTTCAATACCTTATCCCTGTGCTCGTCTTCTCCTACCCTGCCATCATGATCGGGTTTCCCATACTTGCGGTCATTGACAAAGAAAAGCAGCTCACCGCATCTTCGGTCATTGCTGCGCTCTTCCATATCGCAGGATTGTTCCTTCTGCTTGCACTGGACTGCTTCACCATTCTAAACATCGCGCTTTTGCGTTGCGCAACGGAATTCATTATGCTGGCACTGCGAGCTTTCTTCGTATTCAGGTCGCGCAAACTGCTCACGTCGAATAACAACGATCATCCAATAGGAGATATGAACAAGTGAACTATTTGAGCCACGATGAAGTCCAAGACGAATTGCTCAAGATCTTAAAGGCGTTCGACGAATACGCCCAGGCTAATGATCTACGCTACTCACTGGATGCAGGGACGCTCATCGGCGCCGTCCGACATGGAGGGTTCATCCCCTGGGATGACGACATCGACGTGATCATGCCCCGTCCCGATTTCGAGCGCATGATCAAGCGAGCGCATGCGACACCTGAAGGCTACCAGCTTTCCTATGTTGAAACGAACGGATCGACCTTTCCTTTTGCAAAATTCGAGAACACCCACATCGGAGCATGTGAAGCGACCTATCGAGAAAAAGGCCGTTTGCTGTGGGTCGACATTTTTCCAGCCGACGGAATGAGTGAAGACGAGAGTCTGAACATCGAAGCTTACCGCACGATCCGTGAATTAGTAGAGCGAAGAAGGTTCCAGTGCTATCCGTCGCTCAACCCTTTACTCAACATCATCAAGAAACCAATGCGCATAGCCATGGAGCTCAAAACGCCCGCCACCTCGGTCGCTCGAAAGATGGTTTCCGTTGCAACGCGATATCCCTTCGAGGGATCAACTTGGTGCAGAAATCTGGTCTATGCAAACAATCCCGATGCCCGGCTTCCAACTTCAGACTTCGAAAATCTGATAACCCTTGAATTCTGCGGACATCAGTTCCCTGCCATTCCTCATTGGCATGAGTATTTAACCAGCCAATACGGCGATTACATGCAACTGCCCCCAATAGAGCAGCGAGTTTCTCATGGACTTAAAGCATGGCGGATAGAGCCATAGTCGTTGCGGTCAAGTTATCTTTCGAACGTTGAAGGGACAGACAGTATCTGAGAGAATGCTCGCCCAACCTCAGCTTTAGCATGTGCAGCATCGTCTAAAGAGAGATCGCCGTCATTCACACACACGACCTTACCCTTATGGCAAGCGATATAATCGCATAACTCTGGTAGCGACGTACTGATATCTCCACCCAAATAGAATGCTCGCCCGAACTTCACCGACCGCGGGGAAAACTCACCTGAAACAAGCTGCCAATTCTCCATGAGCCAAGGAGAAACGTCCCGAGGATTCCTGAATCGATGGCTCGATGTCTCAGAAAGAATGTCACCCTCTTCGCTCCACACCCGCTCGAAGGTTGACTTCAACAATGAGGTTGGCAGATGTTGTTCGAAGAAACCGTAAAATGTCGGGAAAAGCAACATGAGCAAGCTCGATATGTTGATCTGAAGCCCGTAGCGCGGATCGAACCACTTTCTAAAATGAGAGAGAATGCTTTTGCGCGGAGCAAAATGCTCATTGATAAGCGCAACATTGTTGAATGGGAAGTACAGACCATCGCCTTTTGCGATCCTGAAAGGAATGAGGCCAGCAGTCGCACACGGAAGGCCATCTTTGAAGAAGTCGGTTGCGTCTGTTTTTTGAATGAGGAACATATCATCATTGAAATAGACGAATTGCTCTGAGAGATCTTCTATTCGATGAAGGTTGAGTTCGATCGGGTGCGACGAAAAGGTAGGAAGATATTCATTTGGGATGTAATCTGCATGGCAAACGATATTGAGCTTTGGATGATCGACATTGAGCCACTCAGGAACATGTCCCCACGTCACAAAATGGACGCGGCGTACCCAAGGAGCGAATCGCTCAATGCCCCTGAACCAATACTTGAGCAGTCCCCAATCCTCATAGCGTTCTCGATCATTCGATTGAGCATCATTTGTCGCTCGCTCACCAGCGAACTCGTCTTTCAAACGTCGCCATTCGGGATCGCTGCCATCAACCCACGTGATGACAAAATCGATTGGCTCTATCTTGTTCGTGCGACCCTTCAAGCGAATCCCTTCGGTGTACTCTGCAGATTCAGTTCGTCCTTCATTGTATCCGAAAAGCGCTGCCCACAGATCAATGCGCACGATCAGCATCCACCTTTACTATACCGACGATCAGCCCTTTGACTCAACAGGCCTCTCGGTCGAGCCTTTTGGCAATGGATCGACCGTTCCTTCTTCGAGCGCGTCCACGAGTTCATCGACTATCTCGCGATCATTGCAAGAGCTCTTCTGCTGTTTGTTCTTCCTACTGAACAGCTCATTCCAATCAGCGGCTGCAAGGATCGTGCCACCCATGATGAGCAAGCAGCATACGATCTCGACTACTCCCGGTACGCTTCCCAACAACACGAAGCCAAACACGACCGCCCATGCAGAATAGGTGATATTGAGCGCCATGCCCTTTGCAGCACCGATCACAGAGATGCCCTTGTAGTAGAACAAATAGGAGACCGTTCCCATGAGTGCTGAAAGTGCTACCACTGCAGTGCCGAGCGTAGGAATCGCCGTGAACGCGAAAGCCCATGCCCCGAACACTGGAAGCACGACAATGAGATAAACAAGGCCTGAAGTAGTTTCGCGGATCTGCAGCGCGGTCTCGTTATCGACCGCCTCATCGCGCATACCCCACGCGCAGATGACCGCCTCTGAACCCCATCCGACAACGCAAAGCAATGCGCAAACCAGGCCGAGGATCGGATCGCCATACTGATCGTTCGTGACCGTGACCGCTCCCATAATGCAGATACCGCCCAACGCCACCAAGAGCGCGATGAATTGTTTGAGCTGCATCTTCTCCTTCAGAAAGAGCATCGCCATGAGCGCACCGAATGCAGGATAGAATGCTGAGATCATCGCGGTATAGGCAGGACCGATGTTGTTGATGGCGATCACATACCCACTCATGCCGATAGGACCACCCAGGAGCGCACCGAGCATGACCACTTTGCCACTACGCGTCTTGAGCGCAGCAAGCGTGTCTTTCAGGCGTCCACGCATAGCCATGTAGACGAACATCCAGATCGCGCAAAACACGTCATGCAGAGCCGCACTGGCAATCGAAGCAAACGCGATCGCTTCGATTGTGCCGATAAAGGGCGCCATCGAAAGCGCGATGGCTAATATAGTCGTATCGAGAGCCCAGAGGCAGCCGCTCGCTAATCCGTACTTCATACATTTCTCCTTTGGTTCAGTTCGCCTGTTCGTAGAGCTTCAATGATTTGTCGAGATATTTCTTCGCGTATTTGTAATAGATGTAGAACCACTCGCCCACGTTCTCGCCACGAGATTCCTTATAGAGCGACCAGACATACCAGCACCAGCCGGCGAAAGCAACGAACGCCAGATTGTGCCTAACCTCAGCCGCTGTCGGTGTACGCCCAAAATAATAGGAGAGCGCCTGGAACGCCTCGTCTTCGGAGAGCTGCGAGCATACGACGAACGTACCGAAGTCGCTCGCATAGTCGGACATGCCCGAATATTCCCAGTCGATCAGGTAGTAACGATCATCCTCATCCAGCAAGAAATTCAGGTAGAAGAAATCGTTATGGGTCAAGCACACAGGAGCATCATCTGCCTCAACAAAACACTTGAGGCGAGCGGCTTTTTTAGCCATCTCCTGATAACCCGGGATCGCATCGAGCGCTGCCGCTCCTCCCAACAGCTCTTCGTAGCGCTTGCTCTCTTCGAAGAAATCGAATGCACGCTCAACCTTCATGGGCTGAGCGTGGAGCTCGGCGGCCATTTCCATGGCTCTTTTCAGCTGTACGGAATCATGTGCATCGAGCGGGCGGCTGTTTGGGATGAAACGGGAGATCTTCCATCCTTCGGCCTCGTCTTCATAGATGTAAGTGTCATCTAATCCAAGCTCAGCAGCGACGCGTTGCGCGATGCTCTCTGCATGGCGATCTATCAGCTCTTCGGTTCCCACACCAGGATGACGATATACATATTCGCTCTCACCCACTCTGAAGTGGCAAGAAAGGTTCGTGAGACCTTGGTTGAGCGGATACACGTCACGCACATCGTTCTTGTCGCACTTGAGCACCGCTTCGATGTTATCGAAGATCTTGGAATTGATATTTTGCAAAAAATACGGATCGAACTCGCGCAGCTCATCCAAGAAATCGAATTCATAGATAACGCCTGCGGGATACTTCTTCATGCGCATATCGAACTCGTCAATATGGTCGACATAGATCTGCTCCCAGAGCTTAGGCGCTGTAGTGGGCAGGTCGTATTCTGCTTCGAGAACTTCAATGAAATGCTGCGAGAACGCGCGATCGAAATAGACTTGACCGATCATATACCATGCATCAGCGCCTCCGATGGTCACATCAACGATGCGCTGCCCTGCTCCCGTCTCCATACACCATTCTTCCGTAACACCTTCAGCGAATTGCGCCGCGTAGTAGGCCTTCCACACATAAGGACGGAAGGGGTTCTCGGTGAAATAGTCATCGGAAGAGCAGATATAGGTGTTTCCGAGACGCTCTTTCACCGCCATGATGGAAGAGTTGTTATTGCGCGATGCGTACTCTTCGTTGATCGCAATCGAACCACCGTACTTGTCTTCGAGATAGAAG
>CABRGJ010000066.1 GCA_902470405.1 uncultured Eggerthella sp. | reverse complement strand
AGGCACATGTGCATGTGATCAGCGTCACCTACGTTGCCCTCGATGCAACTGATTTCAATCCTGATCCACCAAGCGAAGACGAACAGTACAACTTGCTTGGTTACGAGATGTATGAAGACATGTTCGACCAGGAGCAGAAAGCAGCCCATCGCGCAATGGTTCAAGCAGCTTCCGAGATCCTCTCCGATATCGATCCCGCCCGCATAACCTGCGATACCATCATTCGTCCCTCCGCGGTCGAAGGTATCGAAGACTATGCGAAACGCAAGAAATGCGACCTTATCGTCATGGGTCGCCGCGGTCTTGGCGGTATTCGTCAGTTCGTTGGTAGCGTCACGAAGGCAGTCCTCCACAAAGTCGATCTACCGGTCATGACCATCAAGTAGCTCATTCGAACATACGCACGCTAAAAAGGCTCGGAAATCCCGAGCCTTTTTGATTCAAGCGATAAGCATGAGCATCATACGCAGATCAAGCATCCATACTTACTGATACGTTATCTCCGTATCGCCCGACAGAGGCGTCGTGCGTACTACCAGATCAGTCTCTGCTTCAGGCGACGTGGTCACTTTGTAGGTGATGACTGTCGTGCCTTCCATGGGAACTTTCGTCCATCCATACCAAAGATCGTTACCTTGATAGGTCGTCTCGTTCATGTCATCGTTACCGCCAGCAGTTATCGCGAAGTCGGTATTCGGATAGCGATCAGCGCCATAGAAAACACCATCGGTTTGCAAGTCGGTGATTTTGCCGCCGGTAGGAGCGAGCAGATACACAAAGAAATGAAGACTGCCGTTGTATTCATCACCATTCTTGATGTATCTCGTAAGTGTCGATAACTCCGCCTCATCAAGCAGGTCGCTAAAGGTGACCTTCATGTCATACGTGACTGACCCATCAGCATTCTTCACGCCTTTTCCTACCTCGATATCGGACGCAAGATAATAGAACATCTTCCCACCAAGACAGGCTGACATATATACGCCCGTTTCAGGCACCTTCGTATCGCTCGACACCGTGCCCGCAAGACCAAAATCCTCGAGCATAGCTTCTTCGCTATCGTTAGCCATATAGATCGAAATACGGCCCTCATCGACCGAGGTCTTGAGCACGCCTGCGAGCTTCGCGATATTCACTTTGCCGATATTGCCGAACACGCCCTTTGCGGCAGTGTCTGCCACAAGCGCGAAGATCGCGTTCTGGACTTTGCCTTCAGGGTATTTCTTATAGACGCCATTCAACAGGAAATCTGAGGTGTTGCTGCCATCAAGCACATCGCCGCCTGGCGTTGTCACGCTCGTACCCGTCAATTCGAGCATGCGCTGCAGCACGACCGTATCCATGCCAATGACGCCATCAACGGTGCCATGGCCATTAGCAGCCCAAATCTGCGCCTCGATCTCACCCACACGCTCGAAATCGATGATCTGCGTCACGTCGCGAGCATCTATCGCCGCCTCTGTGCGGAACAAACGAATATCTTCTTCGGTCGCAGCAGGCACGGGAGTCTCCAAACGAAGATTCTCCTCATATCCGATGAAACTGCCAAGGCTGATCTTGCCGTTGTCTACGGTCATAACCCCAAACGAGCCCGCAAAGCCAACCGACGAGCGCATCTCCGCACTCGAACAAGCAATGATCAAGTAGTTGCGCGCACCATCCGCACCCAACATAGCAGGAAGCGTATCTTTGAGCTCGGTCGCATACCCTGCGATCGGTCCGAGCATCGACATCATGTCTTTGACCTGCTGTATCGGCTCTTTTAACTGGCCGATGGCTGGCTCAGGTGCGCCATTGAGCTTTTCAGCATATTCAGTGATGGTAGGAGCAGAACCTGAGACCACAGTGAGAAGATCATCGATGACCTTTACGTTGACCGCTCCGTCATTGCTCATAAGCCCCGCAAGACCATTTGCTGGAATGACATCCATTGCAGGCATAAGGACTTCATCGACCAGTGCGTCAGCTGCATCCGAAACCGTCCGGACCGTTTGAATATCGCTCCCTACCACAGGAATGAGCGTCGCAACCGACCACAACGGCCCTGAGGTTGTATCGTGGAGCTTTGTCGTCATCTCAGACATCTGGCTAGCTGTCTCTTTCGCACCAGCCATATCGCCACCAACAACTTGCGACTTGAGCTGTTTGGCTTGAGTCATGAGCGTTTGCGCATCATCCTTCGCATCCATGGCGCTCATAGCGAACGCTGCTCCGGTCGCGCCAAAGACCAGAACCACGACGATGACCACCGCAGCGATGATCTTTGGCGCATTGCCATGGTGCTTCTTCTTTCGACGCAAGCGAGCAACTTCTTCCCGCCGGTTCGCATAAGGAATGGGGCCTTCGCCAGGCATGCTCGCGCTCTTATAAGGATTGAAGGAGGATTCCTGTTCAGCCTGGAAAAACGGACTTTGCTCTTCAGGGCCTGCATGCCTTCCATGCCTGCCTCGTGAGCCGTTGTTCGCGAATCTCGCCACGCTCTTTCTCCTTGATATCTCGTCAACATGATGCATGAGCACTGCTCGTGCATTGGTAGAAATGATACCAAGTTAACGCCCTCTTGGAAAAAACCTGCACGAAATCACAAAACCGAACGGCTTCCTTGCAGTTCCGATTGGTAAGGTCTTGATAGAGCAGATGACAAGAGAGAGCGAAGCGCTTCAAAAACGAATGATCAAGTATCCTTGCTCGGTGCTGACGCTTCGAAACGCTTGATGCGATCATCCTGAACGAGCGGAGCGACCGCACGGGTAATAGCATCCGAGACCGTACTTGCTTTCGAGCCATCTTCGATCTTCAAGACGATCGAACCATACAAACCATAATTCGTCACTTTATTGAACGAAACGACTGGCTTCTTGGTCACTTTTGCACAGCTCTCCGCAGCTTCAAGTGCGGTTTTCTCGATATCAGCCGCAAGGCTATCAAGATCGCTCAGATCTTTCATGACCACGATCGGAACCGTAACCTGCTCGACTGGAGGCAGATGGGTGACCGCATTGCTCGCCATGACCGAATTTGGGATGATGACCGTTTCATTGCTGAGATTATGGATCGTAGTGTAGCTCCAATTGATATCTTGCACGACACCTTGATTGTTTCCCACCTGCACATTATCGCCCGGCTTGATGACATGCGTAAGCGTGATCTGAATACCGCCAAAGAGATTCGAGAGCGTGTTCTGAAAGCCGAGCGAGATAGCGATACCGCCAACACCAAGAGCAGCAATGACCGCGGTCATATTAACATCGAAGCAAACATCAGCGATGAAGCACAATGCAATGCCCCAAACCACGATACGTACGATATTCACCACGATAGAAGTCTGAGACAGCGAAACGCTCTCGAGCGCGAGCAAGCGCTGGATGGCTTTAACAAAGATATGGCAAACAACAGCAACAACGAAGACGACAGCGGCTGCTATTGCGATGCGCCCAAGCAGATTCGCGTCCGTTATCTGCGTAACAAAATCTGCAAGATGTTTCATCAGTGTTTCCATGATTTCCCTGGTCGCCACCTTTTCGCCCGTCTGCGTCCGCACGAAGGCAAGACCGGCGAGAGAGCATTGCGCTTTAAGAGTTCTTGTTTATAGTTTAACGGTAGTATGGTTTTTCGCTCATACCGCGAAATGTAATTAAGTTGCTACGCAACGATCGCAACGGACGAGGCACATGGATCTCAATAACATAGATTTCAAAGGCGCTTATGGAACTTCGGCGCAGATCCCTCCTTCGAAACTCCCCGAAGTATCCTTCGTGGGTCGTTCGAATGTTGGAAAATCCTCGCTCATCAACAAGCTCCTGAACCGCAAGCAGCTCGCGCGCGTCTCTTCTATGCCAGGAAAGACCAGCACGATCAATTTCTTTGGAAATGACTCGATCGACTTGGTCGACCTTCCGGGCTACGGGTATGCAAAAGTCGCAAAATCCGAGCTCGGTCGTTGGTCAGAGATGATCAACGGCTATTTCGATCAATATCGTTTCTACGCACTGGTCGTATCGCTCATCGACATTCGCCATCCTGCCACCAAGCTCGACGAGCAGATGATCGAATTCTTGAAGGCGTGCAAACTTCCCTTTGCGATCGCGCTCACCAAAGCTGATAAGCTGAGCAACAACCAGATAACCAAGCAGGTCGCCGCATTGCGCAAGCAACTTGATGTTAGTGCCGATACCCCCATCATCATCACCTCTGCTGAAAAAGGCACGGGGATGGACGAGCTACGCAAGACCATCCTAGCAGCCTGCCGATAGAGCCCAAGAAAAGAGCGTCGTTCAAATGACCAACGTGAACCTCTATAGCGATGGAGCCGCTCGCGGCAATCCTGGTCCTGGCGGATACGGTGCCGTGCTCACCTTCATCGATTCAGGCGGCACGCTACATACCAAAGAGCTTTCTCAAGGTTTCGAGTGCACAACGAACAATCGCATGGAACTGCTCGGTATCATCCAAGGGCTTGAGGCACTCAAGCACGGATGCCGGGTCGATGTCTATTCCGACTCGAAATACGTAGTCGATGCTTTCAATCAACACTGGGTGGAAGGCTGGCTCAAGCGCGGTTGGAAGAACTCCAAGAAAGAACCTGTGAAGAACAAGGATCTATGGCTACGCTTGCTCGACGCGATGGGACCACACGAAGTCACGTTTCACTGGGTGAAAGGTCATGCCGGACATCCTGAGAACGAACGTTGTGATGAGCTTGCCACTACCGCAGCAGACAGCGAGAACCTCATCATCGACGAAGGCTTCGAGGGATAAGTGCGATTCTTGCATGTTAGGTAGCGATACCGCAAAGCGGCCTCGCTACCTAAAACGCGTTCCAAGTAAGATCGTACGCGGACTACTTTACGCGACGAACCAGATAGACCCCGTCAAGATCAGCCATCTGCTCGAGCACTTCGTCAGCCAGGTTCTCGACAACATTGATGAGCGCATAGCCATGCTCATCACGTTCTTGATTCGCCATATCGAACGTCGCACCCGCATCTTCCAATGTAGCGATGACCTTACTCAGTGCAAGCTCGGCTGAATTGTAGAGCACTGCGATACGATGCTTGTCAGCAGGACAAACACCTAGGGAAAGCGCGGGATAATTGACCGAGTTGACGATGTTTCCGTTATCGATGTAGTCCATGATCTCAACAACAGCCATCTTCGCGCAATTGTCTTCGGCCTCTTCGGTCGAAGCGCCCAGATGCGGCAGAACGATCGTGTTTTGCATCTTCATGACCTCGGGCGTTGCGAAATCGGTCACGTACGTGCCGACCTTGCCAGATGCCAGCGCTGCCGCCATAGCCGTAGCATTCACAAGCGTATCGCGCGAGAAATTCAAAAACACCACGCCGTCTTTCATGAGTACGCAGGCTGCTTCATCGATCATGCCGATGGTGCCATTCACTGCAGGAACATGGATGGTGATGTAATCGCATTCACGATAGATATCCTCGACATCGGTCGTATGCTGAACCGCAGGCAGAAGCTTCCAAGCCGCATTCACAGAAACAAACGGATCGTAACCGAGCACCTCCATGCCAAGGCCAAGCGCCGCATTTGCAACTTCAGCACCGATCGCACCAAGACCGATCACGCCGAGCTTCTTGCCCTTGATCTCGTGGCCCGCAAACGCCTTCTTAGCGCTCTCTGCCGCTTTGGCGATATTCGTGTCATTTGCGTTCTCTTTACACCACTCGACACCTGCAACGATGCCGCGGCTGCCCAACAGCATGCCGCACAACACGAGCTCCTTCACTGCATTCGCATTCGCGCCAGGCGTATTGAAAACAACGATGCCCTCTTCCGCGCAGCGCTCAAGCGGAATGTTGTTCACGCCTGCACCTGCTCGTGCGATCGCAAGCAGATTCTCGGAGAAC
>CABRGJ010000065.1 GCA_902470405.1 uncultured Eggerthella sp. | reverse complement strand
TCCCCCGCCAAAGAAGGAACTGAACAGGTCTCCCATGCCGAATCCACCACCGAAGAGATCTTCGAGGTCGACATATCCCGCGCCTGCGCTTGAGCCTGGTGCGGTACCAAATCGATCGTAATGATTGCGTTTAGCTGGATCGCTCAGAACATCATAGGCTTCATTGAGTTCTTTAAAGCGTTCTTCTGCATCAGGTTCTTTGTTCACGTCGGGATGAAGCGTACGCGCTTTCTTGCGAAATGCCTTCTTTACCTCATCGTCGGTCGCGGTCTTGTCAACGCCAAGAATTTCGTATAGGTCTTGAGCCATTCGGATCGATCTCTTTCTGGTTCCTTATGAGTCTTGTAATAACGTTCGAGCAGCGCGGACTGCTTTGATGACTTGTTCGTAATTCATACGCGTGGGGCCGATTACGGCGATCATACCTTGCGCCCCTTCTTTGGAATAAGGTGTTGCAACAACCGAGATCTCGGAAAGTTCATCGCTGCCATTCTCGTGGCCGATGCGGATGAGTGGCACGTCGCTTTCGGTAGCTTCGCCGAAATAAGATGGTCTCGTCCTCAAGCTTTTCGATGAGTGGAGAAACACGAGTGGCATCGCTGAATTCGGGCTGGTCGAGCAAGCGTGAGATGCCGAGCGTGTGCGGGCGATGCGCACGGCTGCGCGCACAGCAATCGAATATCTCTTGCTCGATGAGCAAGAAGAGCGGATCTTGAAGGGCCTCATTCATGGACCCGAACGACTGTGTGGATTCGTTCTTCGTTGTGCGTTCAGGCATCTTCGAGAGCGGTGAGCCAGCATAGAGCTCGTTGAGGATTCGTTCGATCGTGGCAATGCGCTCAACCTCGATCTCGTCGGTCGTTTCGATCGTGCGCTTGAAGACGGTGCCATCTTCGCTCACGACCATGGCAAGCAGGCGTGTTGAAGAGAGCAGCACGAGCGTGATGCGCATGATTGCGGCGTTGGTGAGCGTGCTTGGCACTACCATCGCAAGACAGTTGGTGAAGCGAGCGAGCACTTGAGAGGTCTTATCGAGCAGATCGTCGAGTTCTGCAGCATCCGCATAGAGGTCATCGAGCATCGATGGGCTTGGTGTTTCAGGGAGGTGCTCGAGCAGATCGTTAACGAAGGTACGGTACCCGAAATCGGTCGGCACACGACCAGCTGAGGTGTGAGGTGAGGTGAGATAGCCTGCATCTTCAAGATGCGAGAGCTCATTTCGTACCGTGGCTGAACTGATGTCAAGATGATAACGATCGATCAGCGTGCGTGAGCCGATCGGAAGCGCATGGGCGATGTACTCGTTGATGAGCATCTTGAGCACGATCTGTCTTCTGTCTGATAGCACAGGCCTCCTTCGTTACTCAAGGCATTTTAGCAGTCGAGAAACACGAGTGCTAATTCTCCACAGAACAAAAATGTTATCGGTTGCTTATTGACTTAGGTGGTCGTAGCGAAAAGTGGACATGCATGAACGAGCGCTTACCGCTCATGCTGCGCAGCAAGATCGAGGATCGTTCCATAGAGCACATTTCCCCAAAGCCAGCCTTTCTGCGTGGGCTTGAAGCGCGCTTGCTCTTCGAAGACGTAATCATTTGCTTCGAGTTCTTGGAAGGTCGCGAGCGTGCCTGGGATCGACGCTTCGACCATCTCGACCTGATCGCGAGAAACTCCCCTGCTCATACGCATGCCGAGCATCAGGTCCTCGATGCGGGCTTCACAAATATCGAGCGTCTCTTGCACCTCGCCCTCGCACACGCGCATACGCACTTGGTCGTTTTGCTTCATCGTTACCGCGGCCGAGCCAATGCCAAGGTATGGTTTGCCTGTCCAATAAACTTTGTTGTGCTTGCATTCACAACCATCAAGCGCGTAGCTGGCCACTTCATAGCGATGATAACCCTGCTCTTCGAGCAAGCGTTGGGCCTCCAACATCATCTCAGCTGCTTTATCAGAAAGCTCTTCTTCGGTCTCAGGGAACAGCGAGCGTTCCATGAGGCGAGAAAGCGGAGTACCCTTTTCGATCGTGAGTGGATAGATGCTGATATGACTAACGCCGAGATCAAGGTCGGTCTTGAGCGAATCGAGGAAGACTTCCATGCTCTGATTTGGCAATCCGCACATCAGATCGATGCTGATGTTCTCGAAGCGCACCTTAGCGCATCGGATCGCTTCTTTTGCTGTCTGTGCATCATGTGCGCGTCCGAGCGTTGCGAGAAGCTCGTCATTGAAGGATTGCACGCCGATGGAAAGACGTGTTACGCCGAGTGCGAACAGGTCTTTCACCATCGCCTCGGTCAGGCTTTCAGGATTCACTTCAAGCGTACATTCGACTTCGGGCGTCAGATGCATGGAGAGGGAGAGAGCGTAGAGCAAACGGCTCAATTGCTTATTACCGATATAGGTCGGTGTTCCTCCGCCAATATAGACCGTCTCAAGCGAACCGAGCAGATCGGCACGTGAGGCTTGACGGATCTGGAGGATGAGGTCGTCGATATAGGCTTCGATACGTTCATCATCTTTGTCGATCGCTTCGCTTGCGAAATCGCAGTAGGTGCATTTGCTCTTGCAAAATGGAATATGAATATAGAGTGCGCGATAGGGCTCTTGACCTTCGAGCATATCGCCGCCAGGGAGACTCATAAGCACACCTCATTTTCGGTGGATGTCTCTCTGAGGGGTTGTTTGGCGAGCACTTCTTCGAAGATGGCTTTGAAGTCGTCGAATGTGACCGCATCGTTTATTGCGCGACGGGCAGTGGATGCGCCATACAAGCCGCGTAGGTACCACATCGCATGCTTGCGCATCTTCACGATGTTGTTGTGATAATGATCGGCGAGCATGCGTGCGTGATCGAGTGCGACCATGATTCGTTGTTCAGCGGTTGGCGCTGGTGCGGAGAGGCCTGTTTCAAGATACGTTGCGATATCTTCGAATACCCAAGGATTGCCCTGTGCACCACGCCCTACCATGACTGCATCGCATCCTGTTTGGTCGAGCATCTCTTTAGCTTGTCTTCCTGAAGTGATATCGCCGTTTCCCACTACAGGGATGGATACTGCCTCTTTCACGCGCGTGATGGTGTCCCAGCAGGCCTCACCCTGATAGAACTGCTGAGCAAAACGGCCGTGTATCGCGATGGCGAAAGCTCCGGATTCTTGCACGATATGCGCCAGCTCTGGTGCGGTCTCATGACCCATCTCAAAACCTCGACGCATCTTCACGGTAACAGGAAGCTCTACCGCACGTACCATCTCCTCGACGATCCGTCCTGCCAAGAGCGGATCGCGCATGAGCGCAGAACCGTCACCTTTTCCAGCTATCTTGCGTGCTGGACATCCCATATTGATGTCAAAGGAGAAGATTCGATCGCCCATCTCTTGTTCGAGCTGAGCTGCTTCTGCCGCCATGGTGAGCGGTTCGTGTCCGAAGATCTGTACGACAACCTTGTCTTCAGAGGGCGCGAGCGTAAGCAGATCACGCGTCTTCACATTGCCGAAGCTGAGCGCTTTGGCTGACACCATCTCGGTATAGGTGAGCTGTGCACCGTAAGAGAGGCAGATCTCGCGGAAGACCTCGTCGCTTACACCTGCCATCGGTGCAAGGATGATACGGCGGTCCTGGTAGAGATTCGAAGCAGCCATGATCGTCTATTCGTCGACCTTAAGGATAGCCATGAATGCTTCTTGGGGCACTTCCACGCTGCCGATGCTCTTCATGCGCTTCTTACCTTGCTTCTGCTTCTCGAGCAGTTTGCGTTTACGGGTAATATCGCCGCCATAGCATTTGGCCAGCACGTCTTTGCGCATTGCGCGTACGGTCTGACGAGAGAGCACACGCGAGCCGACCGCTGCTTGGATGGGAATCTCGAACTGCTGGCGTGGGATGATGCCTTTCAGCTTTTCGACCAACACGCGTCCACGATCGTAGGCTTTGTCGTTGTGGACGATGAACGAGAGTGCGTCGATAGGCTTTCCTGACAGCAGGATATCAAGCTTCACGAGTTTCGAGGTCTTATAGTCATCGAAATCGTAATCGAGAGATGCATATCCTTTTGTCCTGCTCTTCAGCTGATCGAAGTAGTCCATGATCAGTTCCGAGAGCGGAATCTCCCAGAGCATCTCGACTGTAGTAGTTGATAGGTAGTTCATCGTGATGAAATTGCCGCGACGAGCAACGGTCAGATCCATGACCGCTCCCACATAATCTGGTGGGATGAGGATCTTCGCTTTTAAATACGGTTCTTCGATATGGTCGATCTCGGATGCGTCGGGCATATCTTGTGGCGAATGGAGCGAGATCATCTCACCATTGCTCTTATAGACGTGGTATTCCACTGAAGGTGCAGTAGCCAGCAGGTCGAGACCGAATTCACGCTCGAGTCGCTCTTTGATGACCTCCATATGCAAAAGCCCGAGAAAGCCTACGCGGAAACCGAACCCGAGTGCATGCGATGTCTCTGCTTCGTAAATGAGTGCCGGGTCGTTCAGAGAGAGCTTCTCAAGTGCGTCTTTAAGTGGCTCGTATTGGTCGCCGTCGATCGGGAACAAGCCCGTGAAGACCATGGGCTTCACATCGCGATAGCCAGGAAGCGGCTCCTCGCAACCCCCTGTTGCATCGGTGATAGTGTCGCCGACCTTCACCTGGGCTGGATCTTTAAGACCGGTCACCAAGTAACCGACCTCTCCTACACCCAGAGATTCGACAGGGACCTCTACTGGCTTGCGCACACCTGCTTCTTCGACGAGCGTGACGGCGTTCGTTGCCATCATGCGGATCTCCTGACCCTTTTTGAGCGATCCATCAACGATGCGTACGAGTGCGACCACACCGCGGTATGCATCGAAATACGAGTCGAAGATGAGCGCGCGTAGGGGTGCTTCGCTTTCTCCTACGGGCGCAGGGATGTTGTAGACGATCGATTCAAGGAGATCTGCAATGCCTTCACCGGTCTTGCCGCTCGCAAGGATCGCATCATCTGCGGGGATCGCGAGCACGTCCTCGATCTCGGCGCGCACGCGTTCGGGGTCAGCTGCAGGAAGGTCGATCTTGTTGATGAGCGGAATGATCTCTAGGTTCGCATTCATTGCCATCATGGCATTCGCGACGGTCTGCGCTTCGACGCCTTGGGTTGCGTCCACTACGAGCACAGCCCCTTCGCATGCTGCGAGCGAACGCGAGACCTCATAGGTGAAGTCCACGTGTCCCGGGGTGTCGATGAGGTTGAAGTGGTAAAGCTCGCCATCTTCTGCGCGGTAATCGACGCGCACCGCTTGGCTCTTGATGGTGATACCACGTTCGCGCTCGATCTCCATCGAATCGAGCAGTTGTTCTTTCATATCGCGCGATGATACGGTGTCGGTGAGCTCGAGGATGCGATCCGAAAGCGTTGACTTTCCGTGATCGATATGCGCAATGATCGAGAAGTTACGAATATGTTTAGGGTCGATCGACATGTGCTCTCTCGTTCTTCGATATGATGTTACGCACGATGCTATCAAATGAACGTGCATTTCTTATGTCGGAAAAGGCAAGATACGATTCTAACCCATCCGACCATCGGTATGCAGCCTTAGCAAATAATTTATCGACCAGCACTACAACTGCGAAAGAAGTTATGTTACGATTCTAAGGCTTTCGTCTACAACTTGTAATTCAATGGAGGATAAAACGTGGCGAACATCAAAAGTCAAAAGAAGCGAATCATCACGAATGAAAAAGCACGTCTGCGTAACCGCGCAGTTCGTTCTGAACTCAAGACCGCTACCCGCGCAGTTCACGAGGCTGTAGAGGCGAAGAATGGCGCAGAGGCTTATGCTGCTGCACTCAATGCATGCCGTCTTCTCGATCGCGCTGTTACCAAGGGTGTCATCCACAAGAACCA
>CABRGJ010000064.1 GCA_902470405.1 uncultured Eggerthella sp. | reverse complement strand
CACCAGCTCTTTGTGGTCGTTCAAGCGCATGTGCGTGATGACCGTGACTGGAAGACTGGTGAGGTGCTCGGCACGTTAGCAGACGATATCGAACACATGCAGAACGTCTACTTGCGTACGGTCTTTCCAGTCCTTATCGCATGGCTTGCAGGACTTTTGCTCGTCATCGTTGCAGGTGCTTTCTCGATCGAATTGCTCGCGTTCGCGCTCGGTATGCTCGTTTTGCTCTGCGTGCTCATTCCGATATGCTCAGCATTGCTCGCGCGCACGAGGATCGAGCGAACTAACGACGCTCGCACGCTGCTCTATTCGACCGTTACCGATCGCGTGCTTGGGGCGCAAGATGTTGCGATCGCGGGGCGCGGTGTCGAAGTTACAAAGCGTTTCATGCATGATTTTGATATTGTCAGGGCTGAAGAGCGTGCGATCGAGCGAGCCGATCGCTGGAGACTCTTGCTCATCCAGGTACTCTTGTTGGTCGCGTTGCTCTTCATCGTATGGTGGACAACGGGTCGATTCGGCGGAGTGGTGGGCGCAACGGCGGATTGGATCATCGCGGCAGCACTCGGATTCTTCCCGATCATCGAAGTATTCGCCCCGCTCTCGCGCGAATTCGAGGAAGGCATCTCGCATCGTGAGTCTATCAAGCGATGTGCATCGCGCGGGATGCTGGATGCTTTGGCGCAAGAGACGGTAGCGAATGTCGAGCCGAAAGACCCACTCGATCTCTGCTTGGATGAGGTTTCGTACTCCTATGATGCCGATCGTCTGGTATTGCACGACCTCTCTTTCGTGATCCCGTATGGTCAGAAGATCGCGATATTGGGCAAGACCACGCTCGCGCGCTTGATACATGGCGACCTCGAGCCCTCGCAGGGTAGGATTGAGTTGGGTGGGGTAGTGCTCTTTGACCTGCGCGATCGTATATGGGATTACATCGGCCTTATCTCACAAGATAGTTACGTTTTCGCGATGAGCATCATGGATAACTTGCGTATTGGGAAAATTGATGTGACCGTTGAAGAGGCATGGCAAGTTCTTGATGCGGTCGGATTGAAAACATATGTTGAAACGCTTCCTGAAGGACTTGGAACTATCGCCAGCGAAGCGGGATTGAATTTCTCGGGAGGTCAGCGTCAGCGATTGGTGCTCGCACGCGTGCTCTTGCAAGATCCGCCCATCGTCATTCTCGATGAACCGACGGTCGGGCTCGATCCTGTCATAGAGCAACGGATACTCGATACCGTTCTCACGTCCCTTGCGCACAAAACGCTCATCATGATCACGCATCACTTGCAAGGTGTCGAAGAATTCGACCGTGTAGTGTTTCTTGAAGAGGGAACGTTCGTCATGGATGACGCACCCGCGATCCTTGCGAATGAAAACGAGCGTTATCGAATGCTTCTTGCATTCGATCGCGGTTTGTTCTCGTAGTTTGGGCAAAGAACGCTAGAATGAGCCAGGGCGAATCGTCGTTCAGGAATGAAGATGGGTCGCTGCACATGCGATAGGGGCGATCGTTCGCCACTACCGAGATGGTTCGTTGCCGTATTGCGGCAACACGAAGAATGAAAGGGGGATTTGTATGGATTTCCTATCTGATCCGGTCATACTTGCTCGCATTCAATTTGCGTTCACGGCTATGTATCATTTCTTGCTCGTGCCTGTTTCTATCGGCCTGGGCTTGATCGTGGCCATATACGAAACCCGTTATTACAAATCTGGGAAGGAAGAGGATGCTGCGGCGTCAAGATTTTGGATCAAGATCTTCACCGCAACATTCGCGTTAGGTGTTGCGACTGGTATCACCATGGAGTTCTCGTTCGGCACGAACTGGGCGGATTACTCCCGTTTCGTGGGCGATATCTTCGGTGCTCCGCTCGCCGCAGAGGCGCTTTTAGCTTTCTTCCTTGAATCGACGTTCTTGGGCGTTCTTATCTTTGGACGCAAGCATGTAGGTAAGAAGTTCTATCTTGTTTCAGCGTGGCTCGTGTTCATCGGTTCTGCATTCTCTGCGCTCTGGATCATCATCGCGAACTCATGGATGCAAACGCCTGCTGGTGCAGAGCTTTCTGATACTGGAACGCAAGCTGTGCTCACGAACTTCTTTGCAGCGGCATTCAACCCTTCGACGCTCATTCGCTATTCGCATGTTATCTGTGCGGTGCTCATCATGGGCGCTTTCATCGCGATGGCGGTTGCGGCATGGTACATGCATAAGAAACAGCATGATGTCTTCGCCCTTCGAGCGATGAAGATCGGTGCGATCGTGGCTACGCTCAGCTGCGCAGCGATGCTCGTGACGGCGCATTCTTCAGCTGTTATCGTCTCTGAAGAGCAACCGACCAAGTTTGCCATGATGGAAGGCATGTATGAAGACGAGGTCCCGCCGCTTTATGGTTTTGGTTGGGTTGACGAAGAGAATCAAGAGGTGCTCGCTCCCTTTGCTATTCCTGGTGGCACGAGCTTCCTTGCGAATGGTACCTGGGATACTGAATACCAAGGTCTGAACAGCCTTGCTGAGACAGAGGAATATGGCGCGATCGATCCAGATACCATGCCGGTGAATCTCGTGTTCCAAAGCTATCATCTCATGGTTGCGATGTTTGGGCTCATGGCTCTTACGCTCTTGCTCGCGCTCATCTTCACGTTCAAAAAAGGCTCTTCTATCAGGAATAAGAAATGGCTTCAGTGGCTCATCATCATCTCGCCTATCTTTGCAGTCCTTGCGATCCAGTCTGGTTGGGCTACCGCTGAATTCGGCCGTCAGCCTTGGGTGGTCTATCCATCTGTTACTGGCCCGGAGGGTGTCGAGCTTCTCACCGCAGATGGCATCTCGCTTGCGGTCTCGGGCCCGGAGCTCATCGCCACGATCGTGTTGTTCGTTCTTATCTATCTTTTGCTCATCATCGCTTGGGCTCGCATCGTTGCCCGTTTCATCAAGCAAGGCCCTGTTGTTGATACGGCGAAGGCCAGCGCTGACGATTCGTCTTCGTTCATGGCTTCAGATGTAGTCTCGTTACCGAGCGATCCAGATGACAAGCAGACAGCTTCGTCTGCGCAGACCAAGGAAGGAGAGTAGTCATGGATATCACCATTCTCCAAGGACTTTGGTTCTTCCTTATCGCGGTGCTCATCGCGGTATATTTCATGCTCGATGGTTTCGATCTAGGCATCGGTGTGCTCTATCCTATCCTTGGCAAGAACGAGGAGGAAAAGGCCATCTTGCGTCGTAGTATTGGTCCGGTGTGGGATGGCAACGAAGTGTGGTTGCTCACCGCAGGCGGGGCATTGTTCGCAGCATTCCCGCTTGCGTATGCTACTACGTTTTCGGGATTCTATCTTGCCGTCATGCTCGTGTTGTTCGGCCTTATCGTTCGTGCGGTCTCATTGGAGTATCGCGCACACGATAGCTCTTGGAAGAAGCTCTGGGACTGGTGCTTTATCATCGGTTCTTTACTTCCAGCATTACTGTTCGGCGTAGCGATCGGGTGTATCTATCAAGGCATTCCGATGACGGCGAACGGAGATTATTCGGGTATTCCTCTGCTTGGCCTCATCACTCCGTTCACGCTGCTCTGTGGCGTGATGGGTTTGGTGTTGTGCATCTCCCAAGGTATCTCTTGGGAATGCGCAAAGGCACCCCTAGGTAGCGATCTGTACAACCGTTGCGTGAAGCTTCGTCCGATTTGGCAGGTCATCTCGCTTGTGGTGTTCATCGTGCTCACCATCGTAGCGCTCACGGTCATTCAGCCGCAGATGCATGATGCGCTCGGCTGGGTTCGCGTTGCGCTTGCGATCCTCGTAGGTGCGCTCATCATCGTTGCATGGTTTGTTGGAAAGCAAAAGAAAGATACGTTATCTTTCGTCATCCAGTGTGCGGCGATCTTCATGTTCATCATGTTGTTCGCATGCTCGATGTTCCCGAATTTGGTTGTAGCGACACCCGATAGCATCGGAGCGACCATCACAGCAATGAATGCGGCATCCTCCGAGCTCACGCTCGCTTGGATGACAGGCATCACCTGCGTCGGCTTGCCGCTTGTGCTGCTCTATCATGTGTTCGTTTATCGCTCGTTCCGAGGACGTGTTAGCGCGGACGATCTGGATTACTAGTTCGCTTCTACGCGATCAAACTAGATTGATATTTCTAAAAGAGGCTGCATACGCGGCCTCTTTTAGCGTGCTTGCATCTTCCGTTGCTGTGTTCGTGCGTTTACGCTATTTGCATGTGCATCGCACGGCATATATCTTGTCTTTGCATGCGTGTCGCATCCTTCAGGTCGTATATTCGCTGCAACAGGGTTATGAATGCATTGTGCTTCCGAAAAGTTGTTATTGCTTGTAGGCATATGAGCGTTATAATGAGTTCACTTGAAAAGCGTTGATGAGGAAAAGTAGGGACGAAACCTTCTTCAGAGAGCTAACGGTTGCTGGAAGTTAGCGAAGGACGGTCTGAAAGGCGCCTCGGAGCTATTCATCTGAAAGCTTCTCATATGTTTGGGACGATCTCCTAAACAGTGAAAAGTCAGTAAGTTGAATCGGAGCCAATCCGCATTTGGTATGCATGGAGGGAATGCCACCATGCACAACTTCTCTTCTTTGGTCCTGATGCAACTTGCTGCACAGGATTTTTTTATGCCACAAGAAGCCGAGAAATGTCGGACGATCTGGGGAGCTCCAGATGACCGGAACTTGGCAGAGAACAAGGAAGAAGGAGTGATGCCCATGCGCAGCGATTCGATCAAAGAAGGTCTGGCCCGCGCGCCTCACCGCAGCTTGCTCAAAGCTGACGGCTTTACTGACGAGGAGCTCGATCGACCACTCATTGCCGTTGTTTCATCTCAGAACGAGATTATTCCTGGTCATATTCACTTGCAGACCATTGCAGATGCAGTGAAGGCTGGCGTTCGTATGGCGGGCGGCACCCCCGTCCAGATGACCACTATCGGTGTTTGCGACGGCATTGCGATGAACCACGAAGGCATGCGCTATTCGCTCACGAGTCGCGAGGTCATCGCTGACTCTGTCGAGTGCGCGGTGCAGGGTCATCAGTTCGACGCAATGGTTCTCATCCCGAGCTGCGACAAGGTTGTTCCAGGCATGCTCATTGCGGCTTGTCGCTTGAATATCCCTACTATTCTCATCTCGGGTGGCCCGATGCTAGCGGGCGAGGGCAAACAAGGTTGTCAGACCGACCTCAACACGCTCTTCGATGCGGTCGGTCAGGTAACTGCAGGTACGATGGATGAATCGGAGCTCAAATTCTTCGAGGATACGGCTTGTCCGACCTGCGGTAGCTGCTCAGGCATGTTCACCGCGAATTCGATCGCATGTCTCTCTGAAGGTCTTGGTATCGCCCTTCCTGGCAATGGTACCATCCCTGCAGTCTACTCCGAGCGTGTTCGTCTCGCGAAGCATGCGGGCATGAAGATCATGGAGCTAGTAGAAAAGGACATCAAAGCGCTCGATATCATCAATGCTGCATCCATCCATAACGGTATGGCACTCGATATGGCTTTTGGCGGCTCCACGAACACGATGCTCCATCTCACGGCTATCTCGCATGCGGCAGGTTGTCCGGTCACGCTTGAAGATTGGGATAAGATCTGCTCCGAGATCCCGAATATCACGCGCATTGCTCCGGCGAGTTCGCTGCACATCCAAGACTTGAACAAGGTCGGCGGCATTTCCGCGATCGTGGGTGAGCTTGGTCGTGCTGGTTTGCTCGACGGATCCGCGCTTACGTGTCATGGCACGATGGCAGAATGGATCGCTTCTTGCCCGATGGTCGACGGGGAAGTGGTTCGCACGATCGAGAATGCCTACGCGCCGGTCGGTGGCTTGCGCGTCATGCAGGGCAATCTTGCGCCGAACTACGGCG
>CABRGJ010000063.1 GCA_902470405.1 uncultured Eggerthella sp. | reverse complement strand
CGATGAAGAAACGGCGTCCGATCTGAGCGCCCGGATGAATCTCGACACCCGTCCAGAAACGCGCGCACTGAGAAAGATAGCGCGCTAGACCACGAAGGCCCTTCTTCCAGAGCCAGTGATTGATGACATGGGCCCAACGGGCCTGAAGACCGGGATAAGTAAGCCAGATGAGAAATTTCGAGGGAGCAGCAGGATCGGTCGCTTGTACGGTACGGATGTCCTCTGCCATTGTGGAGAATATATTCATGGGGTCAGTTCCTTCTTGTCTTGCGAAATAGTACCACGTTTGGTGCGAGCGCCACTATTTAAAAGCGTCTGCAACCAATACGCGCGGAGCGCGCTTCGATCGTAGGGCACTAACAACATCGACAGACAAGGGCAACGGCTTGAGCCGAGATGCCTTCTTCGCGGCCTTCGAAGCCGAGGTGTTCGGTGGTAGTGGCTTTCACGCCCACATTCTCAAGCGCGATATCGCACGCACGCGCGATATTTGCCCGCATCGCATCACGATGTGGAGAGAGTTTGGGTGCTTGGGCCGCGACGACGCAATCGATATCAAGGATCTGAAAACCTGCATCGCGCACGTGATCGGCCACCACCTTGAGCAGCTTGAGCGAATCAGCGCCCGCGAAAGCGGGGTCCGTGTCTGGAAAGAGCTTGCCGATATCTCCAAGACGCGTTGCACCAAGAAGCGCATCGGAGATCGCATGCAAGAGCACGTCTGCATCTGAATGACCGTCCAGCCCTTGATGATGCGGAATATTCACACCGCCCAAGATGAGCTTACGCCCCTGAGCAAAGGCATGCACATCATAGCCGAGACCGATCCGCAACGACGAGAGCTCGTTCATGTTCGAGAGCACTGGCATCATTCGACCCCTTCGCGCAGCGCTTGAGCGACAGCGGCCGAGATGATGAGGTAGTCTTCGGGAACCGTGAGCTTGATATTGTCACGCTTGCCCTCGACCACCATCACACGACCACCTAGACGTTCGATGAGCGCTGAATCGTCCGTGCCGACGAAGCCATCAGAAAGCGCTGCTGCATGTGCGCGACGATAGATGCCTGCACGAAAGACCTGTGGGGTCTGTGCGTTCCAGAATACCGAGCGATCGGGCGTTCCTTGGATGATGCCATTCTCAACGATCTTCAGCGTATCGATAGACGGATGGCCCACCACTGCACCATCGCAATCGATGTTGCCTTTCAGCACGCTGATAGTGTGTTCGACCAGGTCGCGCGAGATAAGCGGACGAGCACCATCGTGCAGCATGACGTATTCGAAGTTGTCTGGCACGAGCTCGAGACCTGAGAATGCGGATTCTTGGCGAATGGAACCTGCAGGCGCCATAACAATAGGTGTTGCAAACGGGAACGGATCGATGGCTTTGCGCAGATACTCGTCAGTACGCTCTTCGGGGCATACTACGACGATCAGGCCGACATCTCCTACGCTATCGAACACTTCCGCCGAACGTGTGAGGATCGGTTTGCCGGCAATCTCGACCAGTTGCTTACCACCTTCACGACCGAAGCGCTCGCCACTGCCGCCTGCCAAGATGATAACGGCGGTCTGGGCATTCTCGTTCACCTTGCCTTGCAGCTGAAGCTGCTCGCGCAATGCATCGAAGGTATCGCCTTCACGCATCTTGCTGAGAACATCGTCAAGAGCAGAGGGTGCGAAGATGGGATCGATGGTTTGCGGCGACATGATGAACCTCTTATCATTACAGCTGCTGATGGCAATAATATATCAACCTCTTTAGTTTACTTCATTACACCTTGTCGCGAAAGAAGACACGGATGACGGGGCGTCGCGTTTATCGCGTTTTTGCATTTGTTTCATTTGTCGACATCTTGCTTCGCGCAACGAGATACGGACTTGTATCCCGTCAGCGATTGAGCCATACGTGTTGCAGGGTAAAAAGGGTTCTCGTAGAATGACGCTTTATGACGAATGAGACCACCACACAAGAAAACGAAGTCGCACGTCCTTCAAAGAAGGCAAGCTGGACGGGATCGCTCTCGAAACTTCCACCTGCCCGACGCTGGTTCACCTATGCACTGCTCGTACTGCTTGGCTTCTCGCTCGGTTGTTCCGAGTTCGTCGTGATCGGCATCGAGCCAGAACTTGCAGAGGCCTTCGATTGTTCGCTCTCCCAAGTAGGTGACCTGATCAGCTTCTTCGCACTTGCTTATGCGATCGCCACCCCTCTTCTCGCCATCTTCACAAGCCAATTCCGTCGCTCACGCCTATTCACCATCTACCTGATAATCTTCGTCATCTGCAACTTAGCTTCCATGACTGCAAGCGCATTTGGCGTGCTGCTCGTATCGCGCGTCATCATGGGTGCGGTATCAGGAGCATTGCTTGCAGTTGCAACGACCTACATTCCTGAACTACTCGGCCCTAGACATTCTTCGATGGGCATTTCGGTGATCTATGCTGCTTTCTCGATCGCGCTCGTATTGGCAACCAGCGTCGGCCGCTTCATCGTCGAGTATTTCACCTGGCATTTCGCTATGGAAGGCGCTTTCGTGTTCGCGCTCATCTCTGCTATCTTGCTCGTCATTGCCATCCCCAAAAGTCCACAGACAAAAAGCGCGCAGACCTCCCCAAGAAAGCAAGTGAAACTACTAGGGGAGCCCGCGCTTCTATTCGGGGTTGGCATCTTCATGTTCGGTGTTGGCGCAGTCTATACGTTCTACGGTTATGTTGCGCCCTACCTTGAGACCGTGCTTGGCCTAACCACGGTCGAATCTGGTCTTGTGCTGCTGGTGTTCGGTTGCATCTGCTTCGTATCTGACTTGCTCTCTGGCCTGTTCGACCTGCGGTTCGGCATGAAGTCGCTCCCATCCATCTTCGCAGGGATGGCGATCGCACTCTTCGCGCTGTGGACAGCAGGCCCTCAGGCATCCTTCGCCATTGGCGCGATATTCCTTATTGCGCTGCTCATGTATTCATTCTCGATCCAGTGCATCAGCATGTTCATGGATATCGCACGCCGCAAGCACCCCGATGCAATGGTGCTCGCCGCATCGATCGAGCCTACCTCGTTCAATATCGGCATCGCATTCGGCACTGCTATCGGGGGTGTTGTAGTAAGCAGTATCGGTCTTTCCATGGTCGGACTGGTCGGCGCAACGCTCGCGCTTTGCGCTCTCGGTTGTTCGCTTGCCGCAGTATTCTTCTGGAAGCGCTCGAAGCAGACGTAGGTGCTAATCGGCAGCAGAGTCTCCTGAAGACCCGCGCCCTGAACCCGACCCGCGAGAGAGCCCTGCACGACCAAGATCGTAACTACCCAAGATGAGCTCCGCCTCTTTTGCGATAGTATCGCGTTTGCGCGGTGCAGGAATCGAACCTGACCCCTGCTTGAAGACGAGTTTCTTCTTTGTGTCGTCCGCGAGGACCGCATCAGATGACCCTTCATCCGTGACGTCCTCCACATCCACATCGATGACCGAACCACTGGTCCATTTGCCCTCCAAGATCTGCTCGGAGATAGGATCTTCGAGCAAGCGCTGGATAGCGCGGCGCAGCGGACGAGCACCGAAGGAAAGGTCGGTGCCTTCCTTGGCAATATAGCGATTCGCAGCATCCGACATGTTGATGGTCATGTTCTGCTCGATCAGACGATCGCGCAGATCCGCCACCATAAGATCGACGATCTGGACGATCTCGTCTTCCGTGAGCGATTTGAACACGATGATCTCATCGATACGGTTCAGGAATTCTGGACGGAAAAGACGCTTGACCTCGCTCATCACGCGAATTTTGATCTCTTCGTCGTTCAAGCCCGTTGCTCCGCCCGAAGAGAATCCAAGCGGCGCGGTAGTGGTGATCTCGCGTGCGCCAACATTAGAGGTCATGATGATGACCGTGTTGCGGAAGTCCACCATGCGACCTTGCGCATCGGTCAAACGACCCTCTTCAAGGATCTGCAACAAGATATTGAAGACATCGGGATGCGCCTTCTCGATCTCGTCGAACAAGACGACCGAATAGGGACGCTGGCGTACTGCAGTAGTAAGCTGACCGCCTTCATCGTAACCAACATAACCCGGAGGCGAACCGATCAAGCGAGACACCGTGTGCTTCTCCATGTATTCTGACATGTCGAAGGAGATGAGTGCATCTTGCGAATTGAACAGGAATTCAGCGAGCGTCTTGGAAAGCTCAGTCTTGCCGACACCTGAAGGGCCAAGGAAGATGAATGAACCTGCTGGGCGCTTCGGATCCTTGAGGCCTGAACGACTGCGGCGGATCGCCTTCGAGAGCGCCGTGACCGCTTCATCTTGACCAATAACACGCTCGTGAAGTACCGATTCCATGCGCAGCAGTTTCTCGGTCTCGGCTTCGGTGAGATTGGAAACAGGAACACCTGTGGTCATCGAGACGACATCTGCGATGTCTTCGACGCCGATCTCGTTGATGACCTTCTGGGTCTTCTCTTCCCAATCAGCCTGTGCCTTCTTGCGTTCGCGCACCTTCGCTTCTCGATCGCGCACTTCAGCAGCACGCTCAAAGTCTTGATCGGCGATGGCCGCATCCTTTTCAGCGCGCAGCTGACGAAGTTTGTCGTCAAGCTCTTGGATCTCATCCGGCAACACCATGTTACGAATGCGCATGCGCGCGCCTGCTTCATCAAGCACATCGATAGCCTTGTCAGGCAGGAAGCGATCCTGGATATAACGATCGGAGAGCGAAACAGCAGCCTGAAGTGCATCATCCGAAAAATGTACATGATGATGCTCTTCGTACTTGTCGCGCAAGCCTTCCATGATACGCACGGCCTGTTCCTCGTTTGGCTCTTTGATGACGACCGTCTGGAACCTGCGCTCGAATGCAGAATCCTTCTCGAGATGTTTGCGGTATTCATCGAGCGTAGTAGCACCGATGATCTGGATCTCGCCACGAGACAACGGCGGTTTCAAGATCGACGCAGCATCCATCGAACCCTCAGCCGCACCTGCACCGATGAGCGTATGAAGCTCGTCGATGAACAAGATGATGTCGTTCGATTGCTCGACCTCTTTGATGCATTTCTTCAGGCGCTCTTCGAATTCGCCACGATACTTCGAACCCGCCACCAACGCGGAAACATCGAGCGTAACGAGGCGCATGTTGCGCAGGATATCGGGCACCTGGTCGGCTACGATCAGCTGCGCAAGGCCTTCGACCACCGCAGTCTTGCCGACGCCCGGCTCGCCCAGAAGCAACGGGTTGTTCTTCTGGCGACGACACAGGATCTGCATGACGCGTTCAATCTCGCCTGCACGCCCGATAACAGGATCCAGCTTGCCTTCAGCAGCTTTCTTCGTAAGATCAACGCTGAATTCCTTGAGTACGCTATCCGATGCCGCTGCTTGCGGATCGAACTGCTGGCCTGCGAACACCGAAGACTGACCGACCAGGTCGTTCAGCGCTGCACGCAAATCGTCGCCCGAGACACCCATGCGCTCGAGCACTTCGATGGCCGTGCCTTCGTTCTCGCGGATGATGCCGAGCAGCAGATGCTCGGTCGAGATGTAGCTTTGTCCCATCTGCATAGCTTCACGCAGGGAATTCTCCAACACGCGCTTCACGCGCGGAGTGAAGCTCAGATGACCCGACACGTCGGTCGATTCGTCAATCGTGACGATACGACGAATGGCCGCCACTGTTGCTTCGTAGTGCACACCCAAACGTTCTAGAGCTTGAGCTGCAAGGCCGTCTTCTTCTTTCAGTAGAGCCAAGAGCACGTGCTCGGTACCGACGTAAGGCTGATGAAGCCCACGGGCTTCCTCTTGCGCCAAAACCAGCACCTTACGTGCCTTGTCAGTGAACTTGTCGAACGACATACGCCACCTCCTCTTTACTTGGCTTCGTCGCGCATATGAGGGAATAGCAGCACATCACG
>CABRGJ010000062.1 GCA_902470405.1 uncultured Eggerthella sp. | reverse complement strand
GCCTCTCTTGCTCACTGGGGAGTCATGACCACTAAAAGAAACCCGAACAGGAAAATGAGGATTGGATAAATGAATCTCGATTCACTTCGCCAAGTAAAGGGACTAAGCGATTACGAGCGCAACAAGCTCGATACCCTGTTAAGGGTTTGGAAAGCTAAGCTTCCACGCAATCAGCTGCGTACTTGCCACTATGAGGCCAAAGAGGGCATGAAGAACCTCGGCATTGCTATCCCTGAAGATTTTGCCGAACTTGAACTTGCCCTTGGATGGTCTGCAAAGGCTGTGGATTGCCTTGCTGAACGTTCTATCTTTGATGGGTTTGTCTATAACGGGCAAGACATCGAAGCAGCAGAGCGTATCATGCAGGAAAACAGGCTCATCTTAGCCTACGAACAGGCAACGCAGAGCGAGTTGATCAACTGTTGTGCTTTCGGGGTTGTGATGCGTGGTGAAAAAGACGAACCGAAGGTTGTTATCAACTTCCATACAGCCGAGAATGCAACAGGTCTGTGGAACTATCGGAAGAAGCGTATTGACTGGGGTCTTGTCATCACTGATATGGAGATCGGAAAGAATTCAGGCAAGCCTGAACCATCTTGCGTGATGATGCACTCCGACAAAATGGTTTATGTGTTCACCAAAGATGTTGGTGGGAATTGGCGTGTAAACAAGCAAAAACATATCATGGGTCGTCCACTTATGGTGCCCATGGCCTACAAGCCATCGCTTAAACGGCCTTTTGGCAAATCGAGGATCACGCGGTCTGTCATGAGCCTTTCTGCTTGTGCGATCCGTGCGAGCTTGCGCGGTGAGCTTAGCAGCGAGTTTTTCACAGTTCCTCAAAAATATCTTTTGGGAGCCAGTGAGGAGGACTTCGATAGAGATAAATGGTCAACCTATATTGGTTCGATCTTCACAGCTGGCAAGGATGAGGACGGAGATATTCCGAAGTACGGACAGCTTCCACAAGTGAGCATGCAGCCGCATACGGAGTATATGCGAGACCTTGCAGCACGCTTCTCTGGTGAGACCTCGATACCTATTTCAAGCCTTGGCGTTATTCACGATAACCCTGCATCAGCTGAAGCAATATACGCTGCAAAAGAAGATTTGGTCATTAAGGCGCAAAGCCTTAATAGCACTAACGGTGATGCGTTGTGCGAACTTATGAAGATGGCTCTTTGTATTGACCAGAACAAGCCTTATTCGGAGTTAACGGATGCAGAGAAGAGCATTCAGGCTCATTTCAAGAATCCAGCATTGCCCTCGATTGTTTCGCAAGCTGACGCGATGGTCAAAGTGGCTGCTGCTGCACCTTGGATTGCCGAAACCGAGGTATTTCTTGAAGAGGTCGGTTTCGATGATGCAACACGCAAGCGCCTAATGAGCGAGAAGAACAAGATTCAAGCCCGTCAGATGCTCATGAATGAGATGGCTCAGGTGAGAAGCGATGATAGCTAGAGAGGTCATCGATTCTTATACGCGTAAGCTCAACGGTTTATCTGTATCCGCTAGGCGCATCGTTGCTCAAAGTCTTGCAAATATCGAGTTCGACAGCGTCGCTGATCTCCGTGAAAAGCTCATAGAGATACTCGATCCTATCTATGGCGTGTCGACCGACATGGCGGCGGCCTATGCAGCAGACTTCTATGACGAGATACGCGAGCTTTCTGTAGGTGAGCGTTTAGGGGCTACTGCTGATTCTGGGAGAAAACCCGAAGCAACAGAGGGGTTCATCCGCGCTTTTGCTGACGGTGTGGCAAGCAAGGGAATAGTTGAATCTCTCGCACTTTTCACCGACCGCGCAGACTATGAGATCAAACGCGCCGCTGGTGAGTGTGTCTACCTTAATAGTGAAATCGACCCTCTGGACGTGCGGTTTGCACGAGTCCCTTCAGGAGCTGAGACGTGCATGTTTTGTATCATGCTCGCTTCTCGTGGGTTCGTGTACCGCAGCAAGACGAGCGCAGGTGCAGATGGCCATTATCACCCTCATTGTGATTGCCGAATCGTCCCGAACTTTGGCGAAGAAGAGATAGAAGGGTATGACCCTGATTCTCTCTATGAACAATGGCGAGATGCTACTGATCGAAAGAACGTCGCTAAAAATGGATGAAGGAGAGATCGATGAACTGCTCTTGATTTTTCCGAAACAGAGATAAAAGCTCTCAAAAAATAAAGGAGCTTCCCATTGCCCTCCTTATTCAGGCGGGGGGGGGTGGCTCCTTCAGCACATATTCTACCACATACGTCTTTGCTGATAAAGCAGCGACAAATGGAATTAGGCCGTCCTTTGGGGCGGCTTTTTTCGTGCCTTGGAAGTGGATTCTTTCGGGGTTTTTCACGCGGCGCGAGCGGGAAAATCGCGCATTCTATTACGCCATTTGGCGGGAAAGGGGCTATCTATGCCTAACACAACAGATCCTGCAGCTACTGAACCAGTGACTCAGATCGAACCTCCCGTGGATTCGGGAGCAGCCAGCCATCAGAACCCACCCGCGGGAGGTTCTGACATGTTGACCAAAGAGCAAGCCGATGCGCTTATCAAAGCTCGCATCGACAAGCAGAACGCCAAGCACGCTAAAGAGACGGATGCGCTCGCAAAGCAGCTGGCTGAGGAGCAGGCAACAAAAGCAGAGCTTGAAGAGAAGGTCGCTACGTTCGAGCACGAAAAGGAGCTTTCCGAGTGGAAAGCCCAGGCAAGCAAAGAAACGGGCGTACCTGCTGAGGTCTTGAAAGGGGAGACCCTCGAAGAGATTCAAGCGCATGCCGCGCAAATCAAAGAAGCGATGCCGATGTATCCAACACTCCCTAATGACACAGGCGCGGCTAATCCGCCTGCTGTCACCAAAGAAGAAATCTACCAGATCAAGAACAGAGAAGAGCGTGTCCGCGCGATGGCTCTTCATCCCGAGCTGTTCTAAGAAAGGAGCTAGCAAATGCCAGCACCAACTAACACCATTACCACCGAACAGATGTGTACTGGTCTTGACCGCGAGATGATCCGCAACTTCGATCAGGAAACCGATCGCTTGATGGAGATTCTCGGCATCACCTCTGTTGAGGTTATGCACGCCGGTGAGACGATGTTCCAGTATAAGGTCACTGGTGAGCTGACATCTGAAACCCGCGCAGAGGGCGAAGATGTTCCGCTGTCGCAGTACAAGGTCGATAAGGTACCCATTGGTACGTTTACGCCAAAGCCCTATCGTAAGGCGACCACTGCTGAAGCGATCCTCAAGAGCGGTTTTTCTATCGCTGTTGGTAAGACTGATGACAAGATGGTCAAGCAGATTCGCGCAGAGCGCATCACGGAGTTTTTCAAGTACCTTGGCAACGCTGCTACCTTTGCGGTAGGAGCTAAGCTTCAGGCTGCTCTTGCTTACGGCGAGGCTGCTTTGCAGAACAAGCTTGAGGATAACGGCGATTCGGCTGATGACATCGTGCATTTCATTAACCGCAACGATATTGCTGATCTGCTCGCAAACGCTCAGGTGACCACCCAGACCCTTTATGGTATGGAGTACATCCAGAATTTCTTGGGCGTTCGCAATCTTTTTGTCACAAACAAGATTCCTCAGGGTGTCGTGTATATCACTCCTGCGGAGAACATCCATATCTATGGCACTGATTTCGCCGAGCTAGATAAGGCGGGTATTTCTTACGAGGTATCTGCAAATGGCATCCTTGGTGTTGCTCATGAGCCAGCTTATAAGAACGTGTCTGCTGAAACTCATGCAATGTCGGGCATGATGATTCTTGCTGAGCATCAGGACTTCATCGTGAGCGCGCGCATTGGCAAGGCTATCGCCGATATGACCACCGATGAACTCAAGGAGTTCTGTGCTGCGCAAGGCATCGAGCTTGACAGCGCCGACACCACCAAGGCAGCGATCACCTCTAAGATCGAAGCCAAGTTCCCTGGCATCGTTTAAGAGGTGAGCCATGGAACCATTCGCAACCGTAAAAGAACTTGAACTGCGCTATAGGTTGCCTGATGACTCGGAGAAGGAGCGTGCAGAAACGCTCCTCTCCGACGCTTCGGCGATCCTGCGAGCGGAGTTTAGTCGAGCAGGAGAGATGATCGACGAAAGCGATGAGATCCAATCTGCGAACTTAGTGCGCGTGTGCTGTTCCATGGTTAGGCGCGTTTTGTCGAGTGGCCCACTCGATGATGTTTCAAGCGTTAATCGCATGGCGGGTAGTTATTCAGAGCAGCGCACCTTCGCGAATCCGACAGGGGATATGTATATCACGAAGAACGAGAGACGTTCTCTTGGGCTTCCTTTGCGTAAACAACGTATCGCGTGCTTTAACCCTCCGATTCTTGGAGATAAATCATGAGGGGCGAGAGGGTCACGGTGCTAAAGCCTGCCGTAGATAGCATCGACCCGTTCGGTAATCCTGTCAAAAACTGGGACGAAGAACAGGTAGATAACGTTCTGGTTGATCCTTATGTCTCTCTTGAAAAGGTCAGAGAGTTCGGCGCTGAACGCCCCAACAGCTCGCGTACCACGGTGCGCTTTCATTTTCCGAAGGGGTGCAACGACCAGCTACGAGGCTGCTTTGTCTGTTGGAGAGGACGCAAGTATCGCGTTATTGGCGATCCTGTCCCTCTCCCTGAATACAACCCTCCTGGCGAGTGGAACTATCCCGTAGATGCGGAGGTATGCGATGGCTGATTTTGTGCTTAATCCCGCTGGACTCATCGAGCTATGTAAATCGGCTCCTATGCAAACTGGGCTAAAGCAAGTTGCAGACCAGATGGCAAGCGCGGCAAATACAGATGCACATGCACATGCAAGTAATTCTGGCATGCAGATTGAGCCTTACGGCTCAGCTGTTGATGTGCTTGATCGTACGGCGGTCGGTGTTGCTTACGTTAAAACGAGCATCGGAGCACGAAACGAAGCAAAGCACAAATCGCTTACAAGTCAATGCCATTAGGAGGCAGCCATGAAAGACGTGGTGAATGACCTCGTAAATCTGCTCGGCTCGACTCTCGATGTCCATGTTGCAACTAGCAGACCTGTTGATGTTGATACATGCGTAACGCTCAACCGCCAAGGGGGAAGCTATCAGAACACGCTTATTGATAAAGCGGGAATCGGAATTTACTGCTGGGCGGCAACCGAGTACGAGGCTTCTTCTCTCGCAAGAAAGGTGGCTGATGTTCTTAGCCGCCTCAAATTCTCTGATGGGTATTGCAGCGTGGAGATGGAATCGATGAGGTCAGATCCTGACCCTGATTTGCGTACTCCGCGCTGGTACCTGTCTTACACAATCACCAACTATTAGTAAGGATGAATTATGTCTGAAAAAGAACTCGACCCTACACTTGTCACCGTAGGGCAGCCATCTGAGGGTGGGTGTGTGTTCACCTGCTTTGATGAGAACCCGACTATCCCGACAGATGCGGAAACAGCCCTTGGCCCTGAATGGGTATCTCTTGGCGAAATCTCTGAGAACGGATTTACCGAGGCCGAGGAATTGACCACCACGGAACATATTGGCTGGCATGGTACTCCTGTTCTCACTACGGAGGACAAAGAAACATCGACCTTGAAGCTTGAATTTTTGGAGGTCAACCGCCCTGCTGCTGCAAAGGTTCGCTATGGCGTCGACAATGTTGAGCTTGATGACGATGGCGAGATCAAGCACATCTCCAAGAAGCCAGGCAAGCGTAAGCCTTTGCCGTTTGTTGTTGAAGAACTGGAATCCAACGGTTATAAGCGTCGTACTGTGGTTCCGCAATCAGCTGTTAAATCCCTGGATGACATCCCACATAAGAAGGGCAATCTGATGCTCTATGGAATGACATTCACGGCTACAGATACTGGTAGTGGTCCTTATGACATCTATCGTGCGAAGCCAGTTGCGGATAGAAAGGAGCCGATCGA
>CABRGJ010000061.1 GCA_902470405.1 uncultured Eggerthella sp. | reverse complement strand
TGGTCGCCGTGCAATGCAGATCTCGCGACCGAAGAGCACCCATTGGTGATTGATTGGGCCCCAGCATTCACGCGGATAGAGCTTCAGGAGATCTTGTTCGGTCTTGAGCGGAGTATCAGCGTTAGAGAACTTCAAACGGTGTGCGATACGGAAAACATGCGTGTCGACCGCAATGCCTTCAACGATTCCGAAGCCTTCGTTCAATACGATGTTGGCGGTCTTGCGCCCGACACCAGGGAGCTTCTGGAGGCTTTCCATATCTTGCGGGACCTCGCCGCCAAAATCGCTCATGATCATTTGGGCGCAGGCAACGCAATTCTTTGCTTTGTTACGAAAGAAGCCGAGCGAATGAATTATGTCCGCTACTTCCTCAACGCTTGCTTGAGCCATCGCTTCAGGTGTCCCAAAGCGCGCGAAGAGTGCAGGAGTCACCTTATTGACATTCACATCGGTGGTCTGCGCTGAAAGCGCAACGGCGATAGTGAGTTCGAAAGGAGTGCGGTAGTGCAATGCGCATTCAGGTTCGGGATAGTGAAGAGCCATGCGCCTTTCAACTTCGAGCGCACGTTGTTCCTTGTCAGCTTTCTTCTCTCGTGCCATGCGTTACCCCTCTGTCTTCTCGACCGTCCTCATATTGTATCAGGCAAGCAAACGAAGCAGACATCAGGATAGGTAGGGCATTATGTTGATGTTGCGTGGCGAATCAGTAACGAGCACGCGAGGTGGTGCGCTGCTCTGATAGACTGATATCCGCTGATTGCCGCGAAATGCGGCTTTTCGTGTTGGTGAATCAATTGCTTGCTGCGCAGCGTTCCTTTTGGCTTAGACCATCCTGAGCGCTGTGGAGCTCCGTCTCGATCGAAAGGGCCCCTATGCTCATCGACCTCTTATCGCAAACCTTGAAGCGCTCTGGTGCGCTCGATAACTTTTGGGGCAAGCTCGATGCGAATGAAGACGCGACGATCGGCGTTGCTTCGTCGGCGCGCCCTTTCTTGGTAGCGGCGCGTTTTGCGCTTCATCCGCAGCCGACATTGGTCGTGGTGCCAGGCGACGAGGCGGCAGAGACTTTTGCACGTATGCTCGGGTCTTATATTGGTGAAGAGCGAGTGTATCTCTACCAGGAGCGCAGCGAGAATCCTTTCGTGCTCGATCCGCCTGCTAGCGCGAAGGAATACCAGAAGCACGCGCGTGAATCGGCGCGACGGCTCGAAGCGCTTTGGGTGCTGCAAAGTGGCAAAGAATGCATAGTTGTGGCTTCTGCTCGTGCGCTCTTGCGCAAGGTGGCTCCTGCTTCTGCGCAGACGGCATGCCCGCTCGTGCTCCAGGTAGGTCAAGAGCTTATCAATCAAGAGATCGCGGATGTCGATGATTACGAAAGCCTGATCGAAAAGCTGGTTTCAATGGGATACGAGAATACCGGTAAGCTCGACGGACCAGGAACGTTCAGCGCTCAGGGTGGTACGATCGACGTTCATGCGGGCAATCTAGTGAATCCGGTGCGTCTCGATTTCTTTGGAGATGAACTGGAGGAGATCCGCAGTTTGTTTCCAGGCACAGGACAATCGTTCTCGTCTCGTGAGACGGTCGAGATCTTCCCAGTACGAGAATTCGCGGTCACGAATCGCGGGGTGCGCCAGGCGCAAACTCGTCTGATCCCACAATCGACCACAACACCGCTCTATCGTGATCTGCTCGATGCCCTTGATAATACTGAGATCTTTGTACCGAGTGCTCTTCTGCCATACGTCTTTGAGCAGACTACGAGCGTGGGTGACTATTTGCCGGATAATGCGCTCACGGTGGTGGTCGAGCCGCGAAGCCTGGTAGATGATGCGCTTCATTATCGCGACGAGCTGATGAAGAAGGCCGATGCGTCGGTGTTGCTCTTGGAGGAGCTCTTCTTCACGCCGCAGGAGCTTGATTTCGGCGCGAACCAGCGCGCCACGTATGTTTCGATCATGCGCATTGGTGTCGAGCTCGATGACGAGATCGTGGTCAAACGAGTTGATGTGGCGGGGGATGGTGAGAAGCTGTTCGGCAAGCTCTATTCGCTTACACAGCAAGGGTTCACGGTCGTGTTCTCTGTGCCTCATTTCCGCGCGCGGCAGGAGATGAAGCTCGAACTTGTCGATCGGGGCATCCCGATCAAGGAAGAGCTCGATGTGTTGGCCTTGTCTGATGATGGCGAGGTATCCGAGGAGCTGGCTCAGGATGCATCAAGCGATAGCGGGTTTGCGCCACGCGAAACGAAACTGCGTCGCGGGGTGGTCAATATCGTCGATGTGGATATTCCGCTCGGCATGATCTTTCCGGCGGCGAAGCTTGCATTAGTGGCGCTCGCGGATACGCAGGGCAGCATGTCTGTACGTTCATCGAAACGGGTGGATGTGACCGAGATCACCTTTCCTTATAAGCCAGGTGATTATGTCGTGCATGCACATCATGGTGTGGCATTCTTTCGCGATCTAGTGCGTCGTGACATCGGCGGTATCGAGCGCGATTATCTGCTCTTGGAGTATGCGGAAGGAGACAAGCTCTACGTTCCAGTCGAGCAGTTCGACCGTGTGACGCGCTATGTGGGGCCTGAAGGCGCAAGTCCGCGTTTGACGCGACTGAACACTTCGGATTGGTCGCGCGCGATCGGGCGTGCGCGCAAAGCGACCAAGCAACTCGCTTTCGACTTGGTCGATGTATATACCCGTCGTAGTGCGACGAAGGGTTATCAATACAAGGAAGATACACCCTGGCAGCGCGAGATGGAAGAGGCGTTTCCGTATCAAGAGACCCCCGATCAGCTGGCTGCGATCGCAGACATCAAGACCGACATGCAGTCGATCCACCCGATGGATCGACTGGTGTGTGGTGATGTTGGCTTTGGTAAGACCGAGGTGGCGCTTCGAGCAGCATTCAAAGCGACACAGGATAAGAAACAGGTGATGGTGCTTTGCCCGACCACCATTTTGGCGCAGCAACACTACACCACGTTCAAGGAGCGCTTTGAGCCGTTTGGCGTGCGCGTCGAAGTGCTCTCTCGCTTCAGAACACCTGCTCAGCAAAAGAGAACGCTCGAAGATTTCGCGAACGGAGATGTGCAGGTATTGGTAGGTACACATCGGTTGCTCTCGCGGGATGTGAATCCGAAGGACCTGGGTCTTGTGATCATCGACGAAGAGCAGCGTTTCGGCGTGGGTCATAAAGAACAGCTCAAGAACATGCGTGAGTCGATCGATATCCTTACGCTTTCGGCGACCCCTATTCCGCGTACGATGCAGATGGGCCTTTCGGGCGTACGAGATATGAGTTTGATCATGACACCACCCGATGATCGTAGACCTGTCGAAGTGCATGTGGGGGAGTGGGATCCTGATGTAGTCGCGGATGCGATCGCACGCGAGCTCGATCGTAAAGGTCAGGTCTACTATGTCAGTAATCGAGTGCGCTCGATCGATGACGCGGTCAAGCGTGTGCGTGAAGCAGCTGGCGAGGCGCGTGTCGGCATCGCACATGGCAAGATGTCGAAAGAAGAGCTCGAGATCGTGATGGAGGATTTTTCGGCAGGAGAGATCGATGTGCTTGTGGCTACTACCATCATCGAGAGCGGCATCGATAATCCGCACACCAATACGCTCATCATCGAGGATTCTCAGCGCTTGGGTCTTGCGCAAATGTACCAGTTGAAATGCCGTGTAGGTCGCTCTTCAACGCAGGCCTATGCTTACTTCTTGTTCCCTGACAACGTGCCACTCACTGAAGAGGCACGCGATCGCTTGACGGCGATCGACGAGAACGCTGATCTGGGTAGTGGCATGCGCATTGCGATGAAAGACCTTGAGATTCGTGGTGCGGGCAGCATCTTGGGTGCAGAGCAAAGTGGCAATATGTCGGCAGTGGGCTTTGATCTGTATGCGCAGATGCTCTCACAGGCGGTCACGCTCACGCGTGAAGGTGAGAGCGTAGGCGACAATTATTTACCCGAAGCACTCTCTGATATCGTCGTCAATGTGCCCGATCATACCTATATTCCTGAAGAATACGTACCCGATGCGGATGAGCGCGTCCTGTATTATCGCAAGCTTGCGAGCGCGGATGCGATCGAATATGTGGATGCGTTGGCTGAAGAGATAGTGAACAAACATGGCGAGATGCCTCCTGCTACTCTCAATCAATTCCAAAAGGCTCGACTGAAGGCTTTTGCTCATGAGCACAATATCGAATCGATCTCGGTTACGGGAGGAAAGCTCGTAGTCGAGCCGATCACGATCTCGAAAGCTCAAGCCTCTGCACTGCGCAAGAGGGCAGGACGTTATCTTGCTGATAAGAAGAAGCTCATCATGCCGATGCGTGCAGTAGGGCAGAGCGAAGATGGCACGACGCTCACGGCTGTGCAAGGCTTTCTGGAATCGCTTTACGAGCGTAAAGATGATACTGCGAAAAGGTCTTGACCACCCTGTGGAGAGCGCTTAAGGTACCCCAAGGCATCCGAGATCAGACTGGAACAATAGCTGGTGATGTATGCATGATCGATAGAGTTTTACTTGAAGAGCAATACCAGAAAGCCTCCCCAAAGAAATCTCCCATTAGGGCAAAAGTCGGTAGTGTTGAATCGTTGATGCTGCTTAGCCAGCCTATTCAACAGGGAAGCAGGCTGGAGATGACGAGCATCAGCGCCCTTTCGCTAGAGGGTATGGATATAAGCGAGCTCGAGGTGCTGAAATGTCGTTTGTTCAACTGTGCGTTTCAGCAGTGCGATCTTACCGGTTCGATATTCGAAGATGCGGTCTTTGTAAATTGCGATCTTTCTAATGCAATCATCGAGTCCGTTGGATTTCGACGATGCGAATTTGTGAACTGCAAGTTCACAGGCGCTTCATTTGCTGGATCGATCTTTGAGAATGTGTATTTGAATGAGTGTACTATCTCGCTAGCATCTTTGGCTCATATGCGTTGGAAGAGCGTGAGCGTCACCGCAAGTGATCTTATCAAAAGCGACATGGGGGAGATGGAGCTTTCGCAGGTGTCATTCGCAGGCTGTTGCTTGACGAGCGCGAATTTTTTCAAGACGAGACTGCTCGGTATCGATTTGACCACCTGTCAGATTGATGGCATCGTCATCTCGGATTCGATGACTGAGGTGTGTGGGGCAAAAATGGGTATCTATCAGGCTGTTAGCTTTGCGCGCAAGTTAGGAATCCTTGTTGAAGAGTGATAAATCCGAACAGGGAGAGTCTCGTTCCCTGTTCGGATTTTGCATGAAATGAGCAGGACTATGCTAGATCATCATCGCCTTGACGTTTGTTCGCGCTCCAGACATTTTCCAAACATGCGCGACTAGCTGCGATGAGCCGTGCAGACGAATTGCGCGACGTTGGTGCCAAGCTCGTCTACGATATCGACCGTGTAGAAACCGACGCTACGGCCGCCTTTGTTAGTGCTTCCCGTTGCGATGAGCTTCTCGCCCTTCGCTGGAGAAAAGAAGCGGATCGTACAATCGATCGCTACGGTAGGTTTGTTGTCCAAGTTCGAGATGACCGCCATGGTGAAGTCGGCGAGCGTGAACATCGCACCACCCATCACCGTGCCATTTGCATTCAGGTGATCTGAAGTGATGGGCATTTCGCAGATAGCATGGTTCGCACGAGCTTCAACGATCGAACATTGTGCCTGAGCAGCGAATCTATCCTGCGCGAAATACGCTTGGATCTCTTCTAAGGAATTGGACTCGTCTACCATGTTTACTCCTTTACTCATTCGTTTTCTCGTTCAAAAAGATAGTAGCATTTGTCTCAAAGAGATAGGCTGCGCCAGTAGGGCAGTAGAGCGCGCAATTCCCACACGCAATGCACAGGAGCGGGTCGATCTCGATCGCCTTTCCGTTTTCGATCGACCGAGCGCCTGAGGGACAATGCGAGAAGCATGGTTCGTAACAGTGTCGACATAGCGATTCGTCGACCGCTG
>CABRGJ010000060.1 GCA_902470405.1 uncultured Eggerthella sp. | reverse complement strand
TTCATCCGCTCGCGGTCACGTTCAATGGCGAGGACCTGGTCTATGCCATGAACCTGGTCGGTTCCAAGGCGTTCATCGCTCCGACATTCCACCACAAGACCAACTTCGAAGACCAGATCTTCTCTATCATCGAGCGCATCCCAACGCTTCCGATCGAAGCGGTCGCGGTTCACGATAAGACCGTTGATGCGAAATCCGCTATCACGCTTGATCAGATCTTCGAGAAGTACGAGCCCTACGCGGGCGAGCCGGGCAGCAAATCTGATGAGGTCGTGCTCATCCTTTCCACCTCGGGCACCACGGGTCGTCCGAAGGCAGTCCTTCTGACTCACAACGCACTGCTCTTCTCGGAGCGTGCATTCTCGACCGGTCTTGGCCTGACGCAGGACGACGTCATGTTCATGCCAGCTCCGCTCAATCATGCGACAGGCTTCAATCATGGTCTCATCACGCCGCTGTTGTTGGGCGGTCGCGTTGTTGTTGCCCATCACTTCGATCCGGTGGAGGCGATCAACCAGATGAATCGTGAGGGTGTCACCTGGTCCATGGGTGCGACCCCATTCATCTTCGATATGCTCAATACAGCAGACTCGACCGATCTCGATTTCGAGACGCTCAGGCTCTACATTTGTGGTGGTGCCCCGGTGCCTGGTTCGATGGTCGAGCGTGCTGAAGGCCATAACGTAGTGCTTTGCGAATGCTACGGTTCTACCGAAAGCTGCCCGCATCTTTTCGTGCCGCCTGCGAAGGCGCTCGAGTGGAATGGCGCCTGGTCGGGTGTTGCTCCTGAGGGCATCGAGGTCAAGGTCGTTGACGAGAATGGCAGCGAAGTTCCCCATGGCGAACAGGGCGAAGAGATTTCTCGCGGTCCGCACATGTTCGCTGGTTATCTGAAGAATCCCGAAGCAACCGCGAAGGAACTTAAGGATGATGGTTGGTTCTACTCGGGCGACCTGTGCTTCATGGACGATGAAGGACGCGTGCGCATCAATGGCCGTAAGAAGGAGATCCTCATTCGTGGCGGCATCAATATCTCGGCGCATGAGGTTGACGAGAACCTGATGGGTGCTCCGAATGTGGGCGATCATGCTACGATCGGCCTTCCAGATGATCGTCTGGGTGAGCGCATCTGTACGTTTATCGTACTGGAAGATCCGAATGCAGAGTGCCCGACGCTCGATTCTCTTGCGGATTATCTGACCGCAAAGGGTGTAGCGAAGCGTCTGTGGCCAGAACACATCGAGTTCATCGATGAGATCCCGCATACAGAAAGCGGTAAGGTGAAACGTCATCAGCTCGCCGACGAGCTGGATAAGCGCCTTAAAGCCGCGAAGTAATTCGAGGCCATACTTCGATCAATGAACAAGGGCGCTGTTATGGTGCCCTTTTCTTTTACTTGATCAAGCGATTTGCCATGAACCCATTAGCGTTCAGCTCGACGCTATCATCGAGTGGTTCGAGCTTCACGTTCTCTTCGAACTTACGTGAAAGCGCGGTCTTGAGCAGCCAATCGGCGATCTCGGGATTTTTGCCCAGAAGTGGACCATGCAGATAGGTGCCAATCACGTTCTTATAGCGAACGCCATCCGCACCCGACTTATCGTTGTTGCCGTGCCCAGTAGTGGAAACCACTTGACCGAAGGGCTCAAGACCCTCGCCAAGATGAGTCCTGCCTGCATGATTCTCATACCCGATGACCGGGCGCGATGCGAGAAGCGAAACGAGCGCGATGTTCTCGATAAGGCGATCGAAGCCCTTCTTTGCGCGTAGCGTTTCTGCATCAATGATCGCAAGACCCTCTACGATCTCATCACCCATCAGCCAATTCTTGCCCAAGATCTGGTAGCCACCGCAGATTGCAAGCAGTACGCCATCGTTCTCGACATACTCAACCAGCTGTTCTTTGTTCTTAAGGATCTCTTGCGAAGCGAGGTGTTGTTCGCGATCCGGGCCGCCCCCCATGAAGATGATGTCTGCTCCGCTCAGATCGAACTCGTCGCCATAATGGATCTCGACAAGTTCAACAGGAATGCCGCGCCACGCGCAGCGCTGCAAGAGCACTTTCAAGTTGCCGCCATCGCCATACAGATTAAGCAGGTCGGGGTAGAGGTGCACGATGCGAAGCGGCTCCTGTTGGATGGTGGGGGTGGTATTTGGAATGACTGCAGGGGTCAGGCGCAGCGTACCTTCGCGCGGTGTCTCGACAGGAGCAACGTCTGCGCGCTCCATGAGCGCCGAGCGAACTGCAGGCAGAGCAGTGTAATTAGCGATCGCGTACATATTCCAGTCTGCCGGCATATCGAGTGCGGCACTGACCATGTCATTTACGCTATTCAGCAGACGGGCCTGGATGCCGGCGTATTTCAGCCGTACTTGCAAGTCGTTCTTGCGTGTGCCACCTGCATAAACTACTAGATCGGGCTGGCTTGCAAGCTCTTCAAAATCGCAATCCCAGATCCACGAGATATCGCGCCCATCCGCCTCGTTGTCATTGATGAAGAACGCTACGACTTTCTTGCCGCTATCTGCGGTGATGATCTTCAGGTTCTGATTGAAGCCAGTCGGGTTCTTCGCGAGGTTCAGCAACAGCGGACGGCCTTCGATCGTGAGGTGTTGCAACCGTCCATTTTGCGGATCGAATGTCGAGATGCTCGTCTGTATGGTTTCGTTCGAAACGCCTGCGAGGTGCGCAGCGCTCCATACGGCGAGCGTGTTGTATACCATGTAGGGACCTGATTGATCGAGGTGGATCGTCGCGTCGCTGCCATCGATCGTATTGGTGATGGAATAGGTGATGCCCTCGCCGAACGTAACGTAGTTCGCTGAAATATCGAGTTCCGGGCGCGAGAAGCCGCAGTTTTCGCAGCAATACGTGCCAAGCTGCCCGTATTGGCGGTATTCGTAGGTGAACATGCCCGAACAGCGCTGGCACATCTGCGCATCTGCAATGGTGTTCTGCGCAAGATGCATGTCTTCGCCAACACCGAATGCGATGGTCTTGTTTGCGACCTTCTCAGCGATGATGGCGCACAGGGGATCGTCGGCGTTGTAGATGAGCGTCGATTCGGGCGATCGCTCAAGTCCAGAGATGATAGCGTCCTGCACGCGATCGATCTCGCCACAACGGTCAAGCTGGTCGCGGAACAGGTTGAGAAGCACTACGTAGGTTGCTTTCACTTGCGGCAGGATGCGCGCGAGCCACAATTCGTCGGATTCGAAGACCCCCCACTCGACCGGCTTGCTTTGCAACAACGTGGCAGCAACGCCGTAAGCCATATTGGCGCCCGTCCGGTTGCATGCGACGGTCTTGCCTGAGGCTTCCAGGATGTCGGCGATCATGTTGGTGACGGTGGTCTTGCCGTTAGTGCCTACCACTACGATCGAGCCTTCGGTCACCTTGTCCATTTCTTCCGAGATGATGTTCGGGTCGATCTTCAGCGCGATCTTGCCGGGCATGTTTGCGCCCGGTCTATGAGCAAGTTTCTTGAGTCCCCATGTGGAGAGCGACGATGCGAGTTGTGCGCCGGTTTTGCGAAGGCTCATGGGTGGCTCCTTAGGGTGCGTCGTTTTAGCGTTAGTTGCGATAATTCTACACGATGGACCGTAAGGGTATGCTGCATGCACGTGTTCGTTCAGAATATGTCACAATATCACCCAAGAACGTTGGCACAGCGCTTGTAAGGGGTTGCGAGAGATATTCTCCGTCGAACTAAAGGAGGACCGATGTCCGATCTGAAAGAAAGCCTTCAGCAACTGACCAAGGAGCAGCTGATCGAACTTCTCGAAATGGCATCGAAGAACCTGGTCGCGATGGATGGTGTGTGGTTTCAGGTACTCGAAGAGCGTGATGGTATGGATCGCGCGATGGAAATCGACGCAGAAGTATGGAATCGTTATCCCATCTCGGAAGCGAAGCGCCTCAAGAAGTTCCTCGGCCTCGATGAGCACCCTGGTCTTCAGGGCCTTGCTCAGGCCATCGCGCTCAATTACAACGTACATGCCAACGAAGCGAGCATGTTCTGGGAAGACAACGCGCTCATCTTCCGCATCGACGTGTTCAGGCGGCACGCAGCCGAAAGGGCATGGACTATCACCCTTGCAAGCCCGTGGGCATCAACGAATACACTACATTTGCCAAGGCGATCGACAGCCGCATCGAGGTTGAATGCTTGAGCTGTTATCCCGAGGTGGTCGACCCAACGTGTGGCTGTGCGTGGAAATTCACGATTCCTGAAGGAGTTTAAGTGGCCTTCTAAGAGCGGCAAGCGTTCAGTTTGCTTCTTAATTTTGAAGAAATCACGTTAAATTAGAGCGATTCTTGTTTGGAGGCCTATTTACAATTGCGTAACGAATCGATATTGCGCATTATGGAATCATGATGAAATCGAAGAAAAAAGCAGGGCGTCATAGTGCCTCGTTCAATGATCATCCATCATATGCGCACCAGTCGTACCCATTGCAAAACGACGCGAGCGCGTATTCTCGTCATGGAAATGCTGAACAATACCATAAGGCCTCTCATAAGCAGAAGAAGCGCCGTAAGCGCCGCATAGGCCTTACGGTCGTTGCTGTCTTTCTAGTGGTCATCCTTGCAGGTGTGGGCGTTGCATTCGCCTTCATCTCGAATATCGATCGCAACCTCCAAGACGGTCTCGATGACGATCTGCTCGCCTCGCTGACCGCGTCCGATTCACCCAGTGAACCGTTCTATATGCTCTTGATCGGTGTGGATAAGTCCGACGAGCGTGAAGAGAGCGATATCTATGGCGGCGCCTATCGTACTGACTCGATGATCTTGACGCGTGTCGATCCGAAGAACACGAAGATAACCATGGTCTCGATCTATCGCGATACGATGGTCGAGCTTCCTGGCTATGGCAAGCAGAAGATCAATGCTGCGTATGCGTTCGGTGGCCCGTCTTTGGCGGTCAAGACCGTTTCTCAGTTGGCCGGTGTTCCGATCCACCATTATGCTGAGATCGATTTCAACGGCTTCGAGGATGTTGTCAATGCCCTTGGCGGTGTCGAAGTCGATGTGCCTATGGCGATCAACGACCCTCTAGCAGGTGAACCGCTCGAAGCGGGTCCTCAGACTCTGAACGGATCGCAAGCGCTCGTGCTCTGTCGCTCGCGTCATGCCTACGATGCTTACGGCGATGGTGATCTGATGCGTGCGGCGAACCAGCGCATGGTCATCTCCGCCATCCTGAAGAAGATCATGTCTTCTGATCCTGCCACGATGACGAACACGGTCAACACATTGGCCGATTACATCACGACTGATTTCTCGGTGTCGAGCATCTTAGGGTTCGCCACCACGTTCAAAAACATAAATGTCGAAGAGGATATCTATTCTGCGATGGAGCCTACCACTCCACTGTATGAAGATGATATCTGGTGGGCGATCCTTGATGAGGAGCCTTGGCGAGAGATGATGCGTCGCGTTGATGCAGGTCTGCCTCCTACGGAAGAAAACCTGGTCGATCCAAATACGGGCGTTACGCTTGCAGTGATCGGCGATGGCGGCAAGGCATCAAAGTCTGGCAATTCTTCGTCTTCGACGAACAGCAGTCTGAACGGTGTGAAGGTTGCGGTACGCAACGGTTCAGGCATCAGTGGATGCGCGGCCGATGCAGCTTCGAAGCTTTCAGCGAAAGGCGCGGTCACCGATACGGGCAATGCGGACGATTCGAACTACAAGAACACGCTCATCATCTATAACGATGATTCTGATAAGGCTCAGGCGCAGGCTATTGCTGATGCGCTTGGTGTTGGTCAGCTCAGAAAGAATTCGAGCGGAGTATATTCCTTCACGACCGACTTCTTGGTTGTGATCGGTGCAGACTGGAAATAAGCTTACTTATGATAGGGCTCGCCGCGCGTGATCTTGAATGCGCGGTAGATCTGCTCGAGCAGCACGACGCGTGCTAGATTGTGCGGCAGCGTTACCGGTCCAAAGCTCATGCGCTTAGCAGCATACTCCTTCAC
>CABRGJ010000059.1 GCA_902470405.1 uncultured Eggerthella sp. | reverse complement strand
ACCCTCCTACGAGCGTTATTTGGAAAAACGCCTACGTTCGACGTTCGATCTTGAAGGCACGCCCGTCCGTCTTCGTTTCAAGCGAAAGGATTAGTCGATGAATCTGGCTTTGCTGACGATCCTTGTCTTCGTCATCGCTTTTCTACTTGGATCGATCCCGTTCGGGGTCATCATCTCGCGTTTGTTCTTCAAGAAGGATATCCGCAATGAAGGCTCGGGTAACATCGGCACCACCAACGCCATGCGCTCGCTCGGCAAGGTGGGAGGTGCCTCGGTCTTTCTGCTCGATTTTGGCAAAGGTCTGCTCTCGGGCTTTCTTGGAACCGTCTTTGCGGCGATGGTTGAACCAGAGCACGGTATCGCTACAGGTCAATTCCTTCTTTCACTCGCTTTCCTCGGATGTGTGGTCGGTCATATCTATTCGCCGTGGCTCAAGTTCCATGGTGGCAAGGGCATCGCGGTTGCTATCGGCGCGCTCTTCTTCGTCTTAGGCGTGTGGCCATCCGTCCTAGAGCTTGTGCTCTTTGCGGTGCTCGTTCTGGCAACGCGCTATGTATCGGTGGGCTCGATCGCAGCAGCAGCGCTCTGTCCGTTTCTTTCGCTCTACCTGTTCTGGGGAAACATCCCTGCCATCGCTGCTATGACCATTGCGGCATTACTCGTCATCTTTGCGCACCGTGAGAATATCGCGCGCTTGCTTGCTCATAATGAAAATCGCATCGGCGCAAAGAAGGAGAAGCAGGCATCATGAAAGTCGCAGTGATCGGCGCAGGTTCCTGGGGAACAGCGCTTGCGAATACCCTCGCTCTCGGTGGTAATGAAGTATGTATGTGGGCGCGTAAGCCTGAAGTTGCTTCTGCGATCACCAGCGAGCATCGTAATCCACGTTATCTGTCCGATGTCGAGCTCGAGGCATCTATCGTCGCCACCACTAGTCTTGAAGAAGCCATTCAGGGGGCTGGTGCAGTGGTATTGGTCACGCCTTCCAGTACGTTGCGTGATTTTGCGGAGCGCATGAAGGATCTTGTCGATCAGTGCACGCCCATCGTCGTATGCTCGAAGGGCGTTGAAGGCACGACGATGTATCTGCCTGTCGAGGTCTTGGAAGAGGTGCTGGGCAACCGCGATCGATTAGCGGTGCTCTCTGGACCGAATCATGCTGAAGAAGTGGTCTTGCAAATGCCATCAGGCACCGTCATCGCTGCACCGCTTGAGACGACAGCGGTCTTCTTCCGTGGCCTTTTCGCGGCACCGAATTTCCGCTGCTACACTTCAGCGGATTACATCGGAGTTGAACTGTGCGCAGCGTTCAAGAATGTCATCGCGATCGCGGTGGGCATCTCATATGGAATGGGTATGGGCGCCAATACCGCTGCGATGCTCATGACACGAGGTATGGCAGAGATGAGTCGTCTGGTCTATGCGCGCGGGGGAGATCCGCTCACGGTCATGGGTCTTGCGGGTGCGGGCGACTTGATCGCCACCTGTACATCCAGACATTCGCGTAATCGTGCATTCGGGGAATATGTCGCACAAGGCAAGACGCTCGAACAGTATGAGAGCGAGACGCATATGGTGGTGGAAGGTGCGATCGCCTGCAAGACCATCGAACCACTTGCGCGTTCGTATGGCGTTGAGCTTCCTATCACGAAAGCGGTGCGCAGCGTCGTGTGGGATAAAGCTTCCATTGAGGAAATGGTCATGCAGCTCTTCGATCGTCCGCTCACCACGGAATTCTGGGGACTTGAACATGAAGGACTGACCTATGGTAAGTGAGCGTACCTTTTTCGTCTATCCGACTCCGATGGGCAGGATCACGCTCGCGAGCGACGGTTCGTCCTTGACGCAGCTCGCTTTCGGTGCGGTGGAGCTAGCTGGTACCAATACGCCGACGGTACTCACAAATGAGGCAGCCAATCAAGTGCAAGAATACTTGGCGGGAAAGCGCAAGACATTCGATCTCCCACTCGACCCGCATGGTACGACCTTCCAGCAGCAAGTTTGGGATGCGCTCCGACATATTCCGTATGGTGAGACACGTAGCTATCAACAGGTTGCACAGATGCTAGGAAAGCCTCAAGCCATGCGCGCCGTGGGTGGCGCTAATAACAAGAACCCGCTACCGATCATCATTCCATGTCATCGTGTTATCGGCGCGAGCGGGGATCTGGTCGGTTATGTTGCAGGTCTCAAGATCAAGAAGTTCCTGCTCGATCTCGAGCAGGCTCATCGGTAGGACGCGATTTCGAAAAGGGAAGCTCGAGATGTTCGATGAAGTAAAGATCGCACCTTCTATTCTGTCTGGGAATTTCATGGATATGGAGCGTGACATCCGTATGCTCGAAGCAGCAGGCGCTGATGTAATCCATGTCGATGTGATGGATGGGCATTTCGTCCCGAATCTCACCATCGGCGTGCCGTTCGTTAAACAGCTGCGTGCTATCACGCAGCTGCCTATCGACGTGCACCTGATGATCTCCAATCCGCTCGAGCAGATCGATTGGTACCTTGATGCAAAGCCCGATTACGTGTCGGTCCATATCGAGGCGGTACCCGATGAAGACGAGCTTCGCGGACTGCTGCATCATATTCGCGAGCGCGGTGCCCATCCAGTACTCACGCTGAAGCCTGATATGCCTATCGAGTCGCTCGATCCGTTCATCGAGGATGTGGATATGATCTTGATCATGAGCGTCTTTCCGGGCTTTTCGGGACAATCGTATATCGAGGGTAGTGAAGAGCGTGTCGCATATGTGGCTGAGCTTGCTAAGACCCGCAATCCCGATCTGCTGATCGAGGTGGATGGCGGCATCAGCGCAACACGAACGGCGGGGCTCGTTTGTGCGAAGGGCGCGGACGTGCTGGTAGCGGGCTCGGGGGTCTTTGCGGCGGAGGATCCTGCGCGCGCTGTAGATGAGATTCGTGCTGCAGGTACGAATGCGCAGCCTGTGAAAGGACACTAGAGCTCCATGGGTGCAAATTCGATGATCTATCTTGATTGGGCAGCCACTGCTCCGCTTTCCAAAGCGGCCTATGATGCCATGTTGCCGTTTCTCTCTCCGGGTCTTCCTGGACTTGCGCAGGGCAATGGCAACGCGAATTCCCTGCATCATGCAGGCCGTGATGCCTTCAGGGTGCTTGAAGCGTCACGTCGCGATATTGCTCGTGCAATCGGTGCGCGTCCTGATGAGATGATCTTCACGTCAGGGGCGACCGAGGCTGATAATGCGGCGTTGTTAGGCATCGTGGAGGGCCTTTTGAAGAAGCGAGGCCAGAGCTTTACAACGATCAAGACCGAAGAAGCACCAAGCATCATCATTTCAGCGATCGAACACGATGCAGTGCTGCAAGCAGCAGCTGTGCTTGAGCGCCGCGGCATCACGTCCATCATCGTTAAGCCGGATCGAGCAGGCTTCATTACGCCTGAAGCGCTCCAAGAAGCTCTCGATAGCGTCACAGATCCGCTGCTCGTATCCGTTATGGCGTTGAATAACGAAACAGGTGCGATCATGGATGTGGCCGCGCTTGCTGAAGTGGCGCATATGTTCGGGGCTCTCTTTCATACTGATGCGACGCAAGCACTCGGCAAACTGCCGATCTTGGTCAAGAAGTGGGATGTTGATGCGCTCTCGCTCTCTTCCCATAAGATCGGCGGTCCTAAAGGGGTGGGTGCGCTTTACCTCAAGACGCGCACGCCCTACGCAGCTCAGCTGGTCGGAGGAGGTCAGGAAGCGAATCGTCGCAGCGGAACGCAGAATATCGCAGGCGTGGTGGGTTTCGCAGCGGCAGCGCGTGAGGTGCTCTTGCATCAAGTAGAGCAGGCGCGCAGCATGCAGGAACTTCGTGATCGCTTGTTCACGGGCTTGTGCGCGCTCAACGGCGTGTATCCAGTGGTTGATCCGCGTGAAGGCTCCTACGCTCCTCATATTGTGAGCATCATGTGCGAGGGTTTTGAGAGTGAAACGCTCATTCTGCAACTCGACAAGCGTGGTATTTGCGTTTCGGGGGGTTCAGCATGTGCGTCGCATTCGCTCGATCCATCCCATGTTCTCACTGCGATGAATATTGGTCGCGATCAGGCATTGGGTATGTTGCGTTTTTCGCTTGGACCTACCACGACCGAAGAAGAGATCGATCGGTGCATCGAGATGGTTCGAGAGGTTTTGGAGATGACATGGAACTAGTCAATACGCATACGCATACGGACTTGACCGGGCATGGCCAGGGTACGATAGAGGAAGTGGTCGCTGCAGCGGATGCGGCAGGCATCTCGCTGCTTGCCCTTACCGAGCATTTTCCGCTCTCGAAAGCTATCGATCCGACGAACTTTGTTTCGATGCCGCAGGAGGCGCTCGATCCATATTGCGAGAAGATCGTCGAACTACGTGAAGCATATCCGCACATGGATCTTTTGGTTGGGTGCGAGCTCGATTGGCTTGGCGCCGATGAAGATCGCGATCTAAATGCCATCGATTGGAGTCGCTTTGACATCATCCTTGGGTCGGTCCATTACCTTGATCTGTGGCCCTTTGACGATCCTGAACAGGTTGGACACTGGGATGAGGTTGGTAATGACGCGATCTGGGAACTCTACTTCGAGCGTTTCTGTCAGGCGTGCGTCGACAAGATGCCTTATACGGTCATGTCTCATCCTGACCTGGTGAAGAAGTTCAATAAGTATCCTTCGCAAGTTTTTGATCGAAAACGCGCTTATGCGCGTGCGGCAGAAGCGGCGAGGGCGGGCGGCCGCATGATCGAGGTGAATACCTCTGGTGCGCATTATGCCTGCAAAGAGATGTTTCCTCATATCGATTTGTTAACAGAATTTCGAAAAGCAGGCGTGCCAGTTACACTGGGTACAGATGCCCATGAGCCACGTTTCGTAGGTCGCGGCATCGATGCTGGTCTCAAACTCTTATACGAAGCGGGATATCGTGAGCTTACGGCCATACTACCGGGCGGTGAGCGCAAAGCGATCCCGCTGACGTAGCTCGAAAGAAGGGAGTCATGTCAGATACCGATATCAATGCATTGTTCAAAGTACCTACAGGTCCGCTTGCTCCCGTAAAGACAGGAATGACGGTAGGCAAGCTCGAGCAGCAGCTCTTGCACGTCTTTCCACGGGAGGATGCATGTCCATGGGATCGCACGGGTCTTCTGGTCGGTGCTCCCGGTCAAGAAGTAACGGGCGTTGTGGTGGCGCTCGATCCTACTATCGCTACGCTCGAACAGGCCTGCGAACTGGGCGCGAACGTCGTCTTGACGCATCACCCGGTATTCATCGAACCGGTTTCGTGCTTCATGCCTGAATCTGTTCAAGGCTGTAAGCCAGGCGCGGTCATCAATTATGCGCTCACGCATGGCATCAATTGCATGAACTTCCATACCGCTTGTGACGTTTCTCCTGAAGCGCTTGCTATCTTGCCTGCTCTGTTGCGCCTGAATCCGCAATATGTGCTCGATCCTCTGCTAGGAAATGCTGAAAAGGGCTTTGGTATGGTTTGCTCATGCGGCGCAGAAACAACCTCCCTCAAGCATCTTGCTGCACGCTGTGTTTCCGTGTTCGGTGCGATGCCGCGCGTCTGGGGCAATCCTGATACTTTGCTCGAGACGATCGTGACCTGTGGTGGATCTGCTGCCGATATGGTCGATCTTTGCTTAGAGAGCAAGATCGACTGTTTAGTGTGCGGCGAAGTGAAATACCATACGGCGCTCGAAGCGCGCGAATCGGGTCTTACCATCATCGAGCTCGGACATGATGTTTCAGAGCTGCCACTTTGTGCATTGCTCGCCACTAAGACGCTTGCGTCGGGTTTGCCTGATTCGTGCGTTATGGTGGTGGACCAATCAAAGAATTGGTACACCCCTGAAAGCATTCGCCAATAACAGCTCGAACTTATTTGATCAGAGAGGATCGCATGCAAGCAACAGAACAAGAACTCGAGGTTCTCGAAGCGCTTCAGCGCGTCGATACTGAGGTCATTCGCAATACGAAAAAGCTCGAGGAGCTGCCGCAGCGTCAAGCTATTCTGCAGGCGC
>CABRGJ010000058.1 GCA_902470405.1 uncultured Eggerthella sp. | reverse complement strand
GTTCTGAGCCCAAACGAGCTTCGGGAACTTCGCATGAAGCGTGTCATAGTCAAGACCGAGACGCTGAAGTGCGCCGTCGCGCAAAGAGGTGACAAAGATGTCTGCCTTGTCCAAGAGGCGCATCATAGCCTCATGGCCTTCTGGGCTCTTGCAGTCGATAGCAGTCCACTCTTTGTTGAAAGAACCGCAGTCGTATGCGACATCGTCAAATTCACTCTTGTAGTTCATGCCCCAGGCCATACCCTGAGTGCGCTGTTCGTCGCCTGTAAATGGCTCGACCTTGATGACCGTTGCGCCCATTTCGCCGAGCAGACGAGCAGCTGCGGGACCTGCCGCATACTGAGTGAGGTCAACGACGATTACGCCTTCCAAACCTGCCATAGATCTTCTCCAATCTAAAATAATGAACGTGTTTAACAAAAGCCCCGGTAGAAAACCGGGGCTTTCCAATTCCCCTTATACGGGAGAGAGCGTTATATGAACCGGATCTTACGGCTCAAGGATAACGCGGAGGCCTTCGCCAGCATCGATGAGCTCCATGCCCTTTTCAAAGTCCTTGAGAGGAAGAACGTGGCTAGCAATAGGAGCGATATCGAGGCCGTTGGCGAGCAGCGAGAGCGCCTGGCGCCAATGCTTACGCTCGTAAGCGCGAGAACCGATGATGCTGATCTGACGCATAGCGATCGGGTTCATGTGAATGCTGGAAGCCTGAGCGGGCAGGCCGGTGATGCCGATCTTGCCGTTCTTAGCGACCATTTCCACGGCCTGCTCTGCAACCGTGTAGTGACCAGCTGCATCGAGGATGAGCTCGGGGCCCTTGCCGTTGGTGAGCTCTTTCACACGAGCGATGACGTCTTCTTCGGAACCATTGATGGTGATAGCGCCGAGCTGCTCAGCAACTGCGAGGCGCTTGGTGTCCATAGCGAGACCGGAGCAGATGACCTTCTGGATGCCATAAGCCTGCTTCAAGACCGCGATCATGAGCAGACCGATGGGGCCAGGGCCCATGACCAGCGCGGTGTCGCCAGCTTCAGGATGCACGCGCTCAACAGCGTTGAGTGCCACGCACAGCGGCTCGAGAAGAGCGCCCTGAACGAAGGAAACATCGTCAGGCATCTCGATGACGTTGGTTGCACGCATGGGCATATACTTTGCGAATGCGCCCGGCAGGTCAGTGCCATAGAACGGACGATTGTCGCAGATGTTCACCTGGCCCTTGTCGCAGTAACCGCAGGTGTTATCGAAGAGGATCGGATTAGCGGTGACGCGCATACCGACCTTGAGGTTCGAAGGAGCATTCTTGCCCACTTCAGCGATAACACCGGAGAATTCATGACCGAAGACAGCCGGGAAATGGATGTCGTAGGAATTGAACAGTGCTTCCTGACCACGGTGGAGAGAGTGATCGGTGCCGCAAATACCGGCAGCCTTAATCTCCAACAGGACTTCATCATCTTTGATCTGAGGAATAGGAGCATCCTCGACATACTGCCATGGCTCTTCACGACCTACGCAGTGAACTGCATTCATTACACCTTCCATGTAGTACCCCTTTCAATAGGTATGAGAAAAAGTGGAAGAAAGAAATGTGCAGCCACATTCAAGCGGCTGCACGGAGAAAACGCTTTACTGGATGGACCAGCCACCATCGAGAATGAGCGTCTGGCCGGTGGTGTATTCAGTGACCGGCGAGCAGAGGAAGTAAATAGCGTTTGCCATTTCCTCGAGAGAGCCCATCTTGACCTTGTTCGGGGTGCGGCTATATACGTACTCTTGCTGAGCAGGATTGTCAGCGAATACCTTCTCGACCATCGGGGTCATAACGTAGCCCGGAGCGATGCCGTTGACGGTGATGCCATACGGAGCAAAGTCGACAGCTAGCGAGCGAACCATGCCCATGACAGCTGCCTTGGTGATGCTGTAGAGAGCAATGTTCTCCATAGCAGAGATGCCACGCTGGGAAGAGATGAGAACCATCTTGCCGCCGTGACCTTTATCCTTCATGACACGAGCAACAGCAGTTGCGAGGAAGAAGTTCGCCTTAGCGTTAACAGCGAAGATCTTGTCCCAATCAGCTTCGGTTGCTTCCATTGCGTTCATACGAGGCAAGGAGATGCCTGCGGTGGAAATGAGCATGTCGATATCGCCGAACTCTTCGAGCGTCTTATCGATCATAGCCTGTACTTGATCAGCCTTGGTACCATCGCATACCATGCCGATGGCCTTACCGCCAGCTGCGCGAATCTCTTCAGCAGCATCGAGGCAGATCTGCTCGGGAACGCCGCAAATCATGATGTTTGCGCCAGCAGCTGCGAACTGCTCTGCAGTTGCCTTACCGATACCAGAACCGCCGCCCATGATGATCGCGGTCTTGCCTGCAAGTTGCTCCTCTGGAGCTGTAGCGAACCAATTTGCCATGTTTACCTTCCTTTTCTTTTTTCAGTCCCTTTCGGCTCAGCGTATTCCCCTTGTTCATTTCTTTGGTCGATGATCGACCACGATCCGATCGGATGACGCTGATGTGAAGTTCCTGAATCAATCCCTCCGACTACATAAGTAAGTCTTGTTCAATTATCAACTCCATTAATGAACGCGTCCAATAGGCGCGCTTGGAGAACCGATAGACTTCGTAAATGATATAAGAATGGAGGTATAGGTTTTATTATGATTCATACTCATGAATCTATGAATGCGTTCATTTTGATACTCAAATATACGGATTTGACCACTAAACTCGGAGAATCAGTGGCCAAACTCCTATAGTTTTTATTAATGGTATTGCAATGGAGAAATGCTCTATCGCCTATGCTCGAAGCCGTCGCAGGGGATCTGCTCACGTCGGTAATAATCCTCCAAAGAGCCGATCTTCCCTGATGGGAACTGTGCGAACTTGCGCGCGAAATCAATGAGCTGATCGGTTACACAACTACGAAATGCCTTTTCTTTATACGCCATATAGATAGTGTGAAATGGATTGGGCGCATCTTCGATCGGAATACCCACGAAGCCGCGCGTCTCGATGTCATCAAGCGTTTCGAGCATGATAGCCACCATGTCGCTTTCCGAAACCACGAGTGAGGCCGCGCTGATCTCGTCATTGAATGACTGCTTCGGCGTGAGCCCTACTCTCCTAAAGAGTCCATCCAGCAACGTTGATGCGAATGACTCCTTACGATAGGACATGAGGTTGTAATCCCTCAGCTCTTCGAGGGTAATGCTCTTACGCTTAGCGAGCTCGTGTCGCTCCGAAACACCAATGATAAGGCCTTGTGTGATGACCGGTTCATAGACGATGTCGCGCTCATCGAGCACCATGCCGCAAAAAGCTACGTCAAGCTTGCCATCGAGCAAACCTTTCAAGCAATCATACGTGGTCTCTTGGTGGATATCGAAATCGATGTTGTCGCCAAATTCATTACGAAACGAACTGAGCAGCAACGGCAGATAGTTACGTTGTACCGAAATGACCGCACCAATACGGATCTGACCAGAAAGACCGCTCGAATAGAGCTTCATCAGATCGACCGCCTTATCGATCTCGGAGAGTGCGATGCATACATGCTCATTGAATTCCGCACCATACGAGGTAAGGCGCACATTGCGACCAACGCGCTCGAACAATGGCACGCCTAGATCCTTTTCGAGATTGCCGATCGAATTCGACAATGAAGGCTGCGTGATGAACAGCTCTTCAGAGGCTTTTCCATAATGTTCGAGCTCTGCGAGCTTTCTAAAGTAATAGAGTTGAGAAAGATTCATACGACACCCTTTTTCAAACGACCCCTTTTCGCGAATATCGCGAAAGACCTATCCCGAACGAAGCGTGCTCTTTCGCAAGCAAATAATCCGCCATACGCGATCGAGCAGGCACACCCGATCAAAGCTTGCGGCGGGCAGCCCCTACTGCCTGCGCAAGAAAAATAGCTAAGACCATCTTGAGAGAGTCGGGAACGATAAACGGAGCAACTGCAGCGAGAAACGCTGCACCTGCACTCAGGTTCCCTGAGATCATGAGCCATAACCAGCCGAAGAGGTAGAGCACGACAAGGAATACGAGCCCCGCTTCCAAGTTCCGAACAAAGAGAGCGTCTTGTCAGAAACAAACGAAGCACGCCTTGTCAGAAGTTGGCCGATCGAGAGCGCGACAAAAGCACCCACGATATCACCGATGATGAAGCCACCTGTTGGGCCAAGCAACGCACCAAGACCACCACGGAAACCAGTGAACACCGGTAAACCGATAGCGCCGAGCGCCACATAGCAGCAGATAGCGATAAATGCGTCGCGCGGCTTGAGCGCAAAGAGCGTGAAGAATACCGCGAGCGGCGCAAGCGAGAGCGGAACTGGGCCGATCGGAACAGTGACCCATGCAGTAACGGCCATGCATGCGACAGCAGCAGCACAATAGACCACCGAGCGACTCTGCGACTTCGTGTGAATAGCAGTTTGTTCAGACATCGACGGCATTCCTCTCTATTTGTGCTGCCTATGGGTTCAGCCCTTAATCATTGCTCTTTTACTATAGTAGATTTATATACGAAAATTCGTGCACGTCCCCTATTTGTTCGTACAAATGGTTGAGAAAGACGGTTGAATTTCTTTATCATGAGAACACTCATGAATACGCTCGAACTACTTCTTCTCGGTCTCGCGCTTTCGATGGATGCCTTTGCGGTCACCATATCGAATGCGTTCGCTTATCGTGGCAGCGATAAGCTCCACTGCTTCCTCATGCCCGTCTTTTTCGGTCTATTCCAAGCGGGCATGACGCTCATCGGCTTCTTCGCTGGCTCGCTCATCAGCTTTTTCATCGACAATTACGCAGGCATTATCACCTTCGCCATCCTTGGCTTCATTGGTGGCAAGATGCTATGGGATGCGCTCCATGAAACAAGCGAGCTCACTGAAGAGCACTCGTCCTGCATCACTATTCCCATACTGTTCGTCCAGGCCATTGCGACAAGTATCGATGCGCTCGCAGTAGGCGTGAGCTTTGCAGCACTCTCCCTCAATATCGGACTCGCTTCCAGCATCATCGGCATGACCACCTTCATCTGCTGCATCATCGCGTTGCTGATCGGAAAGCGTTTCGGCATGAAGCTGGGCAGCAAGGCGACCATCCTAGGCGGTCTCGTGCTCATCGCTATTGGCCTCAAAGCCCTCTTTGGATAACAGGCTTCTTTCCGGCCCATGCTACCATGAACCATATGGAACAACTCATCGAAGAATACTTCGCCTATCTGGCCATCGAACGCGGTGCATCCCCGCTCACTATCGATGCATACGCTAAAGACCTCGCCCTCTATCGTGAATTCCTCGAGAAACGCGACAAGACGCAACTTGCACAGACCGTGCGTGACGACATCATCGCTTTCCAGAAGGATCAGCTTGCCGAGGGCTTTGCTGTCTCGACCATCGAACGGCGGCTTTCCGCGATCAAGGGACTGCATCGCTTTGCGCTACGTGAAGGATACGTCGAGACGGATCCTGCGCAAGCTATCCCTCTCCCCAAAAAGCCTGCGCGTCTTCCTGATGTTCTCTCTATCGAGCAGATCTCTTCCCTGCTCGATTCGATCGATACCTCTACTCCGATTGGCAAACGCGATGCGACCATGCTCGAAGTGCTGTATGGATGCGGGCTGCGCGTGAGCGAACTCGTCAATCTCGATCGCTCACACATGCTCGTCGACGAAGGGTTCTTGCGCGTGTTCGGCAAAGGAAGCAAGGAGCGCATGGTGCCGATCTCAGGTATCGCATTCGATCGCATGGTCGAATACCTGAACGACGTGCGCCCTGAACTCGAAAATCCGCAGACTGCTGCGAATGCTGCGCTCTTCTTGAAAGCACGTGGTGGAAGGAGCGTGCATCGCATCGTTACGCGCGCAGGCATGAGCATCGGTGTGAAGAACCTACACCCTCATACGCTTCGTCACTCATTCGCAACACATCTTCTTGAAGGCGGGGCTGACCTGCGTTCGATCCAAGACATGCTCGGGCACGCCGATATCGCGACGACGCAGATCTACACGCATGTACAGATGACGCACTTGAAAGAAGAATACCTTGCCGCGCACCC
>CABRGJ010000057.1 GCA_902470405.1 uncultured Eggerthella sp. | reverse complement strand
TAGCGATAGCCTTCACCGCTTGGTTGACCGCTCCAGCGCCGACCGACTGGATCTCAACAGGAACACCATCTTTGATCATGCCTGCGACCGCCCCAGCAACTGATGCGGGTGAAGACTTCGAAGACACCTTGAGGCAATGACTGTCTGTGGGTTGAGATGAAGCGTCTGGTTGTTTCGTTTCAGGCATCGTTTTACTTTCGGATGTATGGTGCGGTTAATGTTCGTTTTATGGTGCTATTCTTACGATATTTTACCGATTTGACCGTGTTTCTGCAAACCAATGTGAGGAGCAGATACAAGGTTGGATCAATGTTGCATCTTGAATGGAATTGAGATGGTGATCTTGTCCGAGCTTGCTCGCACTTTCAATTCATCAAAACGTTCAAGGTAGTAGCGCTCGGCAAGTTCGGCGAACGCTTGCTCGATCGCTTGCGCAAAGACCTCAAGATCATCCGAGGCGATCTTGAGCTTACGTTGTTCGCTATAGAGCTTTGCGTCCGTGTCGCCTGTAGTCTCTCTGGGTGCGCTGGTGTTCGCATAGGGGGTCGAGGTTTTCCCCTGTTGTTCAAAGCTCAAACGTTCAATAAAAGGCGATAGTGGTTCGATCTGATCATCAAGGATGCGGCGTGCGCTACGCGAGGAAAGCGGCAGTCCGATCTCTGCTGCGCGTTCACTGAACAGATCGGGGTCATAGACGTACTTGAGGTAGTTTAAGATAGTGTCAGGATCGCTTGTCGATGATGAATCCACATCGTCTCGATAGTAATGGAGAAGCGTGGCAGCGATCTCAACAGGGCTACCCAAGAAGATATCGAGCGAACCTTGTGAGTCGAGTGCAAATTCCATGACGACACGTGCAATATTGCGCGGGCCACGCATGATCTGTTCGTTCAGATCATTGATGTGGATATAGGGCAACGTTGATTGGTCGATACGTTCTGAAAGATTGGTCGTGAGTGCATGCACGGCAAGTGCTGTTCCTGCATCGCGCTTCGAGTATTGAACACAGGCTTCATCAACGTTCTCTTTGATGGAAAAGAGCGCCATACCACGTCCATGAACACCCCATCTGTCTTCGTGAAAGCTATCGAGCTTTGACGTGACGAATGGCTCAAAGATGGTTTCATGAAGATGCTCTGGAATGCCGTCGCCGTCATCGAGCACAGTAAGATAGCGTCTACCCTGCTCTTTCCAGCTCGCAATAAAGATAGCGCCCGCGCCTGCGTCACGTGCGTTTCTAAGCAGCTCCAGTACAACATCTTCGAAGCAGGTGATATCTTGCTTGGCCTGCCGGCGCTGTGCCTCTTTAGCTCGTAAACGAACGAAGCCATCCCCGAGATTCTCTTGAACTCGGAGATAGCTTTCACCTGTGATGTCTTCGATGAATGACGAGAGGTCGTTCGTGGTCATGACCGCGCCGATGTGATCGATCGTGTTATTTTGCGAAGTCGACTGCGCGTGTTTCGCGAATGACGACAACCTTCACCTGACCAGGATATTTGGTCTCGCTTTGGATCTGTTGAGCGATATCGTGGGCAAGGACGGTCGCGCGTGACTCATCAACCTTGTCGGGCGTGACGATGACGCGCACTTCACGACCTGCTTGGATGGCATGGGTCTGCTCGACACCTTCGTATGAATTAGCGATCTCTTCAAGTTTTTCGAGGCGCTTTATGTAGGACTCGAGGTTTTCCTTGCGAGCGCCAGGGCGTGCAGCGGAAACCGCGTCAGCTGCCTGTACGAGAACATCGATGACGCTGGTTGGTTCGATATCATTATGGTGTGCTTCGATAGCATGGACGATAGCAGCATCTTCGCCATAACGACGTGCAAGATCGGCACCGATCACTGCATGAGAACCTTCTACCTCATGGTCGATCGCTTTACCCAGATCGTGCAGGAGGCCAGCACGACGTGCAGGAACCGGATCAAGGCCAAGTTCGGAGGCCATGATGCCGCATAGATATGCGACCTCAAGCGAATGTGTGAGCACGTTTTGGCCGTAAGAAGTGCGATAGCGCAAGCGGCCGAGCGTCTTTTCGAGTTCAGGATGCAAGTCGTGGATGCCGGTATCGAACGTTGCTTGGGCAGCTGCTTCTTTGATCTGTTGATAGACATACTTCTTTGCTTTATTGTACATCTCTTCGATGCGCGCGGGGTGAATTCGGCCATCGGCGATGAGATTCTGCATGGTGACGCTTGCGATCTCGCGACGCACAGGGTCGTGAGATGAGACCGTTACACACTCAGGGGTATCATCGATGATAAGGTTGGTGCCTGTGATCTGCTCGAACGAGCGGATGTTACGGCCTTCTCGACCAATGATGCGACCTTTCAAGTCGTCCGAAGGGATGTGGATGGTCGACACAGTGATCTGTGTGGTGTAGTCCGCTGCGATACGCTGAATGGCAAGGCTCAAGATCTCACGCGCCTTCTTGTCTGCTTCAGCGCGTGTACGCATCTCGGCATCACGAATGATAGTGGCTGATTCATGGACGACCTCGTCTTTCAGGCCTTCTAGCAGCTCAACTTTCGCCTCGTCGCTCGAGAGACCCGCAATCTGCTCAAGACGAGCGTTGATCTTCTTTTGAGAAACATCGAGGTCGTGCTGCTTGCGGTCGAGCTGACCTTGCAGCGAAGAGATCTGATGTTCACGTTTATCCATGAATTCGCTGCGTTTATCAAGATTCTGCTCTCGCTGATTCAGGCGATTCTCGGTCGAGCGGATCTCTTTGAGACGTTCTTTGCTCTCCGCTTCGACATCTTGCTTGATCCTGAGTGCTTCATCCTTTGCTTCGACCATAGCTTCGCGACGAAGGCTCTCTGCTTCCTTTTGAGCATCAGAAACGATCTCTTGGGCCTCTTTGGCGGCAGCTTTGGAGCGGCCTTTCTGAACCTTGAGCATCAAGAAATAACCGATGAGGAAGCCAACGATGATTGCTATTGCGGCTACGACGATAACCTCGATCACAATTCTTCCTTCCTAGTAAGTGGCTTTACGCTGGTGTTGTGGCATAAAAAATGCCCAGAAACGACCAGGCAAGAGTGCGCGCAAAGGCATGCGTACATAACAATGAAGAATATGTTCTATAGCAAGCGCCTTACGGCGCGAAAACTCAAGCAGTAAAATGATAAAGGAAGATGCTTGTTTTGCCTAGGTCAAGCGCCCGCAATCTCGGAGAACTCACGCAAAAAGCATGCTTTAGATCTGTTCTGCGACCCATCGTTTTACCGCGGTGCTTGCGACCGAGGAAGAGAAACCATTGCGAATAAGCTTCGCGTATGCTGCCTGTTGCTTGTTCTTTGCGCGCGGTGGCTTTCGCTGGAGGAGTCTGAGCGCATTGTCGAGCTGACTTCCCTGTTCCTCGAGAAAGCTGTCGGGGAAACCAGGAATCGCATAAGCATCAATATGATGATTCTTAAGATCGCGCACGATACCGTTGATGCCCTTTGAGGCACGTAGGCGCGAGCGTATGAATCCATCTGCAAAACGATCGTCGTCAAGATAACCGCAACGGATCGCACGTTCAAGCGCTTCTGATAGAGCATGCTCGGTAAATCGATCGCGCTGAAGTCGGTTTCTGATCTCAGCAATCGAACGATCTCGCACGGAGAGCAACCGTTCGATCTTCCTGAAAGCGGATTCAGGATCGTTGTCATAGTCGTCTTCAGGGGTAACGGGAATAGCAGCTCTGGTTGCTGGCTCTTGAGTGGTAGCCGAGGATCCACAAGCTGGTTCCTCGGCAGGAATAACGAATCGTCGTTTAAGGGATTCTGCGTCGATATACATCGCTTGTTCCTTTAGGACTCATTAGGGACATCTGTGTGAGTGGATGTCTGAGACGCCTCGCTATTTTGCTCTGCGCCGTTTCGATCGATCGCGGGGAGTTCGAAGTATTCGCGTACTTTGTTTTCGATCTCATTGCGAAGATCGGGGTTTTCTTTCAGTGCGCGTTTTGCAGCATCGCGCCCCTGTCCAAGACGCTCTTCTCCGTAGTTGAACCAAGAACCGCTCTTGTTGACGATACCAGCCTCTACACCCATATCGAGTACGCAGCCTTCACGTGAGATACCTTCTCCGTACATAAGGTCGAATTCTGCTTGTCTGAAAGGAGGCGCGACCTTATTCTTCACGATCTTCGCACGCACGCGGTTGCCGATGAATTCACCGTCCTTCTTCATGGATTCGATACGGCGGATATCGATACGTACAGAGGAGTAGAATTTCAGTGCACGACCGCCTGTTGTTGTTTCAGGGCTGCCAAACATGACACCTATCTTCTCGCGCAGCTGATTGATGAAGATGCACGTGGTATTAGACTTCGAGAGCGAGCCGGTGAGCTTACGTAGGGCTTGACTCATAAGACGAGCTTGAAGACCGACCGTAGTATCCCCCATTTCGCCTTCAATTTCAGCGCGAGGGACGAGCGCTGCGACTGAGTCGATGACCACGCAGTCGATCGAGCCGCTACGAACAAGTAGATCGCAAATCTCAAGCGCTTGCTCTCCTGTGTCGGGCTGTGCGATGAGCAATTCATCCACATCAACACCAAGACGTGCTGCATATACCGGATCGAGTGCATGTTCGGCATCGATGAATGCGACGATACCCCCTGCTGCCTGAGCTTCAGCGATGATGTGCAGTGCGACGGTGGTCTTACCGCTCGATTCAGGACCGTAGATCTCGACGATCCTTCCTCGAGGTACTCCGCCAATGCCAAGGGCGATATCGAGCGGTAAAGCGCCTGTAGGAACGGCTTCGACATGGAGCGCGGTGCTTTCGCCGAGGCGCATGATCGAACCCTTACCGAACTTACGCTCGATCTCGTCTGTAGTGATTTTCAGGCTGGATTCTTTGTCCTTGATCATTGGTTCTCCTTATCAGAACATAAGCTGACCTTTACAAGATAACCGAACACCTGTTCGATTTCAATATCTCTCTTTGAAATAATAAATAGAGAACCTTACGTTTCTTTGAACTCTATCTCATGTTATTTCGATCGCGGTCTTACGAAAAATCGAACTATCACACAAATAGACCCATGCAACGAACGCTTGAATAGAGCTTTAAGGACCTATTCGGTCTTAGCACGGAGAGCCTGGAAATCAATAGCGATCGCTCATCAAAGCGCATGAAGCGCGCTTTCGAGCAGCTCTAATGCATGCGAAACGGTCTGCGCACGTACTGCGCTCCGATCGCCGGTAAAATGGCGAACCTCCGCTTTGGTTCCTGCGGGCGAGGCAATGCCGAACCATACCGTACCGACTGGTTTTTCTTCGCTTCCTCCCCCTGGTCCAGCCACGCCTGTCACCGATACGGCGAGAGTGGTCGAGAGCTTCATGCATGCACCTTGCGCCATCTGGAGCGCAACGGGTTCGCTCACTGCACCATGCGACTCAAGGTCACTTCCAGAGACACCAAGCTCACATCGCTTGACTTCATTGGAGTAGCTGATGATACCGCCTTGTACTACTACAGAGCTGTGAGGAACTGACGTGAGTGCGCCTGCGATGAGTCCGCCCGTGCAGCTTTCAGCGGTCGCAAGAAGCGCTTTCTTATCGGTCGCAAGTGCGATAACGCGCTGTGCAAGCGTTTCGATCCGCTCATCCGTCTTCATCTGCTCATCGTTCTTGCTTTGTGGATCACCTTGTTCGTCCGTGTACGAGAAACGCAGGATCCCACGGCATTTAGCAAGGTAGTCGAGCATAGAGACGACCGTAAGGACGAGTGCGATGATCATGAAGATCCATGAGATGATGTAGAACGTAGTCTCGACAGTCGGATCGCTGATGAAAGGATGCGAATCCTTGATGATGAACATGACGATCGCGATGATCTGGAAGACCGTCTTCGCTTTGCCATACCAGCTCGCCGCAACAACTACGCCCTCTGAGGCAGCAAGCATGCGAAGACCAGAGACGATGAACTCGCGCGTGAGGATAACGAGCGCGACCCAGGCAGGGAGTATCTGGAGCTCGCAGAGTGCAAGCAGTGCTGCTGCGACCAGGATCTTGTCGGCGAGCGGGTCCATGAACTTCCCAAAATTGGTCACCTCTCCCCTGCTCCGCGCAAGATAGCCATCAAGCGCGTCAGTACATGCGAGCACGACGAAGAGCAGTGCTGC
>CABRGJ010000056.1 GCA_902470405.1 uncultured Eggerthella sp. | reverse complement strand
CATCAAACGTGAAGGCCGCGATATGGGCGTTGGCCTGCGCGTTACTCTTGAGGAGGTGGCTGCAGGTGTCAAAAAGGAGATCATCTACGATCGTCTTTCACCCTGTCCTGAATGCGATGGTACTGGTCTTGGCGAAGATGGCGAAGAGATCACCTGTCCTGAATGCCATGGACGAGGGCGCGTGGTCACGGTTCAGCATACCTTCTTGGGCGATATGCAAGCTGCTTCGACCTGTACGAATTGCCAAGGAGCGGGTGTAGTCATCGAGAACCCTTGTTCCGAATGCGATGGTCAAGGCAGGATTCCCGACCGCCAACGTCTTTCAGTCGATATCCCTGTTGGCATTCATGATGGTCAGCAGTTGCGTCTGAGCGGATACGGTGAAGCAGGTATTCGTGGTGCCGCCTCGGGCGATCTTATCGTCACCTGCCGCATCGATCCGCATGAGTTCTTCGAGCGCGATGGCGACGATCTGCATGTGACCACGGTCATCTCGATGGTGCAAGCGGCACTTGGTGCCGACATCGAGATCGAAGGCATCTTCGAAGATGAACTCGTGAAGGTTCCTATTCCGAGCGGTTGCCAGAATGGCCAGGTAGTTCGCGTTCGAGGTTACGGGATGCCTCGCTTCAAGGATGATGTTCGTGGCGATATGCATGTGCATATCGAAGTATCGATTCCCACGCGCCTTTCCAAACGCGAGCGCGAGCTGCTTGAAGAGCTCGCAGACGAGATGGACGAGAGCTTCGCAGAGTCGCGCACACCGCTTGAGAAGTTGCGCAATGCCTTCAATTCGTAAGAACCAACTATGTCGCTTCATCATCTTTTCTGTCTCAACCCACGTATCGCCGATGAAACGAGTGCATCTTTCAAGCTCGAATTCGACTCGAGCGATCGCGGTCATATCAAAGCACTTCGCCTTCAGGTAGGGGAGCACCTTGCAGTGATCGATGCTAACCAAGATTACTTCGAGGTCGAGATCGATTCGGTCGAGGGCGACGACATATGGGTCCACATCGCACAACATCTTGAAGCACCACCCGATACGCTACCGGTCATGCTCGTGCAAGGCCTCGCGAAAGGCGAGAAGATGGATACCGTGCTTCGCGCTGCTACCGAACTAGGTATCGCAGGATTCTATCCTGCCATCATGAAGCGTAGCGTCGTTCAACTCGATCAGAAGAAGATCGCCAAGCGTCATGCGCGCTCCTCTCAGATCGCACGCAGCGCTGCGTTGCAGGCGGGAAGAACGACGATACCCAGCATTGCTGAGACCCAACCGCTTTCGAACATCATCGACACCTGGAATGAGCAGGATGTCGTAGTGCTCTTTTGGGAAGAAGCGCCCCTCGATAGGGATGTATCAGTGCTCTTCGATGCCACATCTTCTCCGATAGATCATGCAGACCGACTCTGGATCATCATCGGACCCGAAGGCGGCATTACTCCCGAAGAGGTTCAGACCCTGAACAACAGCGCGGCTTCCATCTTCATGCTCTCGCTCGGTCCGACCATCTTGCGCACTGAGACTGCGGGTATCGTAGCAAGTGCGCTGGTCTTGAATGAATTGCGCACTCACGGCAAGGCGCACCTTCGATGAGATTCCACGTTCTCAACCTTGGCTGCAAGGTCAACAAGGCAGAATCTGACACCATTGCCGCAAATCTTATCGCCCAAGGGCATCTGCTCGCTACCCTCGAAGACGCAGAGACCATTATCGTGAACACCTGCACCGTTACAGGAGATGCAGAGAAGAAGACACGCAAAGCAGTGCGTCGCGCACTACGCGAGAACACCACCGCTCGTCTGCTCATAACAGGTTGCGCTGCTGCTATCGATCCAATGTTCTATCAGCAGCTCGATCAACGCATCCGTGTGGTCGAAAAAGCCGCGTTCGATTCCTCTGAGAGTGCGCTGCGCGTTGGCGAGGACTTCCCATTACGTGTCTCGCTCAAAGTACAAGACGGTTGCGATCATGCCTGTACCTATTGCATCGTTCACATCGCGCGAGGAAAGGCATGGTCACGACCCATCGACGAGATCGTCGCTGAAGCTCGAGGTCTTGAAGATGCGGGCATCCGCGAAATCATGCTCTCAGGTATCGATCTTGGATCGTATCGCCATGAAGGTCAACGCTTAGACAGCCTGCTCTCACGGTTGCTCACTGAAACTTCTCAGGTCAGATTCCGCATCTCATCGATCGAGCCCTGCTCGCTCACCGATGCCACCATCGCCACGATCGCACAAGCACAAGGGCGTATCTGTCGCCATCTTCACATCCCGCTCCAATCTGGTTCGAGCAAAGTGCTCGCAGAGATGAACCGTCCCTATAGCGCCGAATACTACGTGCAGCTCATTGAGAGGCTCTACGCAACGATCCCTGAATTGTCACTCTCGACCGACATCATCGTCGGATTTCCTGGAGAGAGCGACGCGGAGTTCGAGGAAACGATCGCACTGGCACATGCCGCTCGCTTCTCGAAGATCCACGGTTTTCGTTATTCTATGCGCACAGGTACGCCTGCTGCAGCGAGAAGTGATCAGATCGAAGCTGCTGTCAAAGAAACACGTCTGAAAGCATTGCTCGAAACCGCAGATGAACTACGTATGAATGATGCACATAACCGCCTCGGTAGAGTTGAAGATATCCTCATCGAACGCCCCGGCATCGGCATGAGTGAATCCTATTACAAAGTAGAAGTTCCTACCGATATCGCACCAGGCAGCCTTACACCACTCACCTTAACAGGCCTCGATCCATCCTGTATGATGAGAGCATGCAAGAAGAATTGACACAATCCATCAACCTAGACGATCCTGCAACGATCGCGTCGCTGCTCGGTCCCCATGACGAAAATCTGCGCTTCATACAAGATGCTTTCCAAGCACGCATCACCGTACGGGGCACGCAGATCGAACTGGTCGGATCGCCCATCGAAGTGAAGAACATCACCACGCTCATCTCGGATATGCTCGCTGATATCGAACAAGGCATTGAGCCTACCACCGAATCGATCAAGCGCTCGTTGGCGCTCTTGCGAGAAGGCGAGTACGCACCCAAAGAGCTCCACGATGATGTAGTGCTCTCCTATAAAGGGCGCGTCATTCGCCCCAAGACACCCATGCAAAAGGAATATCTCGACTATATCCGCAACAAGACCATCACCTTCGGCATCGGACCTGCGGGCACAGGTAAGACCTATCTCGCTATGGCCATGGCTATCGCAGCGCTCGATCACAAAGAGGTCGGTCGCATCCTGCTCACACGCCCAGTCGTGGAAGCAGGGGAGAACCTAGGCTTTCTTCCTGGAACGCTCACCGAGAAGATCGATCCCTACATCCGTCCGCTCTACGATGCTCTTTTCGATATGATGGACCCCATCCGCGCCAACAAGCTCATCGCGGAAGGTGTTATCGAGATCGCCCCGCTTGCGTTCATGCGCGGACGCACCCTGAACGACAGCTTCATCATCCTTGATGAAGCGCAAAACACCACGCCTCAGCAGATGAAGATGTTCATCACGCGTCTCGGCATGGGTTCGAAGATGGTCATCACGGGCGATCTCAGGCCTCAAAACCGTCCGACAGGTGCTCGATGGTATTCCCGAGATCGGCTTCATCGAATTCCATACGCGTGATGTCGTACGCAATTCGCTTGTATCGAAGATCATCGCTGCATATGCGCGCGCTGAAGCGAACAACCTCCGACTGTAAAGGACACAGCACCGATGGATATTGCTCTTCGCTTCGATCATGCGACCCCAGAATTGGAAGCGCTCCCACTTGAGGCCTTGATCGCCTTCATGCTTGAAAAGCTCGATTGTCCAGCTTCTACCAGTGTTTCGGTCACCTTCGTGGACAACGATCGGATCCACCAGCTTAACCGTGATTTCCGTGGCATCGATAAGCCTACTGATGTCCTCTCTTTCGAATGTGACAATATCCCCTTCGAAGGCGAGTCGATCGAAGACGGGGAAGAATACGAACTGGGAGATGTCATCATCGCTACTGATGTTGTGTATGCCCAAACCGAAGAATTCGCTACCACGCTCGAAGAAGAAGTGAACCTGCTCGTCACACATGGGCTCTTGCATCTGCGTGGCTACGATCACATCGAAGATGACGAGGCAGAGGTCATGGAAGCACTCGAGGACGAGCTGCTTGCAGCATGGGCTCTCGCAAAAAAAGCTACTCTGGATGCATGATAGAGCGGAAGATCAGCGTGGTAACGAAAGATCAAGATACCGATTTCAGCTTCATCGCCTCGGTGCGCTGTGCGCTCAAGGGCATTCGTTTTGCCAGCAAAGAACGTAATTTCCGCATCGATATCATCTTCGCGCTCTTCACCATCACACTCGGCTTCATCTGCAGCATCTCCGCTATCGAATGGATGATCGTCATTATCTGCTTCGGTCTTGTGCTAGGCGGGGAAGCACTTAACTCAGCACTTGAGACCATCGTCGATCTTGCAAGCCCCGACTATCATGCGCTCGCTGGTAAAGCGAAGGATTGTGCAGCAGGAGCGGTATTACTCTTCGCTACCGCCTCATTCGTGGTCGGATGCATCATCTTCATTCCTAAATTACTCAATCTCATCTTGGGAGCATAGCCAATGAATGAACAAAGTGATCAGTTCAAATCTGGATTCGTCACATTCCTTGGGCGACCGAACGCAGGTAAATCGACTCTGCTCAACGCCATCATGGATCAAAAATATGCGATCACATCGCCCACCGCCCAGACAACGCGTCATCGTTTTCGTGCCATCAAGACCACCAATACCTATCAGCTTGTCATCGTTGATACTCCGGGGGTCCATAAACCGCACGACACACTTGGAGAAGAACTCAACACCACTGCACTTAAGTCGCTTGAGGGGATCGATGTGGTCGCCTTCTTGCTCGACGCGCACGAGACGCTCGGCACAGGCGATGAATGGGTCATCTCACAGCTTGATGCTGTGAAGAACACCCCGAAGATCCTCGTTATGTCGAGATGCGACCTTGCCACTGATGAAGAGATCGAATCGCAGGTCGAAAAAGCAAATGCACTGCTCGATTGGGACCGAATCATCGTCCTGAGTGCGCTTACCGGTAAGAATGTCGACCATTTCATCGATGAAGTGGTATCTTTCCTTCCTGAAGGACCGCTGTGGTTCCCCGCTGATATGCAGACCGATCAACCGCAAGAGGTCATCATCGCGGAATTCATCCGTGAGAAGATCCTCTTTACCGTCTACGACGAGGTGCCACATGCCATCGGTGTTGTGGTCGACGAGATGGATTACAACCGCCGCAAGCATCTCACGCGCATCTACGCCACTATCTACGTGGAACGCGATTCCCAAAAGGGCATCCTGATCGGCAAGAGCGGTGCCACTATCAAACATATCGGCACCGAAGCGCGTAGCGATCTTGAGACGCTGCTCGGCACAAAGGTCTTCCTTGATCTTCAAGTGAAAGTGAAAAAGAATTGGCGACGCGATCTCAACCAAATCCGTCGCTTCGGCTACGGCGAAGGCGCATAAGCTCACATGGCTGCACCAACGCAGACCATCACTGGCCTCGTGCTCAGACGTACGAAGCTCGGAGAGACCGATGTCATCGCTACTATCCTTGCCGAAGACGGCTCGCAGTATAAAGCGGTCGCAAAAGGTGCCCGCAAGCCAACCTCGAGCTTCGCTTCACGTCTTGAGGTGTTTGCAGTCGCGACCATCCTGTTCGCACAAGGCAAGAACCTCGACATCGTCAAAGAAGTCCGCCTTGTCGAAGGAAATGACGCACTCCGCTGCGACTTCACTCGTTCAAGTGCTGCATCACCTCTTGTCGATCTTCTGGCGAAAGCAACCTTCCAAGATCAACCAACACCACGTCTCTTCGCACTAGCGACCTCCACGCTCACCACGCTCGGCACCACCAAAGAGGATCCTTTTGTTCTTACCGTAGCAGGGATGCTCAAAGCGTTGGCTTTCCTTGGCTTCAAGCCGACCTTTCAAGAATGCGTCGAATGCGGCACCTCCATCGATTTAAGCAGGATCGATAAACAGCCTTTCTCGTATTTCGACGGGGGATCGGTTTGTCCGCATTGCGCGACACGTCATGAGACAACTCTGCTCGATGCTGCGATGCTGCAATGGTGCAA
>CABRGJ010000055.1 GCA_902470405.1 uncultured Eggerthella sp. | reverse complement strand
GGAAGTTGTCCATGGCCTTCGTTCACCTTCATAACCACACGGAATACTCGCTGCTCGATGGTGCCACCAAGATCTACGACATGGTTAAGCGTGCTGCAGAATTAGGCATGCCGGCGGTCGCTATTACCGATCATGGTGTTATGTCGGGCGTGCCAGAGCTTGCAGATGCGTGCGATAAGGTTAAGAAGGAGATGGATGTGTGGGTCAAGCCCATCTTCGGATGCGAGATCTATTTCACCACCGACTCGTCTCTCAAGAAAGAGAAGCAGAAGCTCCATCATATGATCCTTCTGGCGAAGAACAATACGGGCTATCACAATATCGTGAAGCTGGTCAGCGAATCGCATGTCGACAACTTCTACTATCGACCACGCACGACGTTCGAGATGCTCGAGAAGTATTCTGAAGGCGTCATCGCTACCAGCGCATGTATCGCTGGCATCATCCCGCGTTGTATCGACAATGGTCAGATCGACGAGGCCATTGAATGGGCGAAGAAGCTCTCGGGGCTCTATGAGCCAGGCGATTTCTATATCGAGTTGCAAGACCAGGGCATCACGACGAACGCGGGCATGACCCAGCGCGAGATGAACCAGAAGCTCACTGAGATCGCGAACCACCTGGGTCTGAAGACCATCGCCACGAACGATTTCCACTACCTCACGCAAGAAGACGCGCAGGCGCAGGATGTCATGTTGTGCATCGGCACCAACCAGACCATCAATCAAGAGAAGCGTTTCAAATTCCCGAACGACCAGTTCTACATGAAGACCGAGGAAGAGATGCGCGAGGCGTTGCGCGATTTCCCGGAGGCGTGCGATAACACGCTCGAGATCGCTGAGAAGTGCAACGTTGAATTAGAGCGCGATCCTATTTTGCCCAAGTTCCCGCTTCCCGAAGGGGAGACAGAAGAGACCTACTTCCGTAAGCGCGTGCAGGAAGGCCTCGTGAAACGCTACGGCGATCCCGTGCCCGAACACGTGCAGAAGCAAGCGGACTACGAGATGCAGGTCATCATCGACCAGGGCTTCCCAGCTTACTTCCTTATCGTGCAGGAATACATCGAATGGGCACGCAATCAGGGCATCGGTGTCGGGCCGGGCCGTGGTTCAGCGGCAGGTGCGATCGTTGCGTATGCGATGGAGATCACCGACCTCGATCCGTTGCCCAATGGTCTCATGTTCGAGCGTTTTCTTTCTCCCGAACGTGTGGAGATGCCCGATATCGACGTCGACTTCGAGCAGGGCAGACGCGAAGAGGTCATCAACCATATCAAGGACGTGTATGGCGAAGATCATGTTTCGCAGGTCATCACGTTTGGTACGCTGCAAGCGAAGAATGCCGTGCGCGACGCGGCGCGTGTGCTCGACTATCCATACAGCACGGGGGATCGCATCTGCAAGATGATCGGCAACGAACTCGGCATCACTATCGATGAAGCGCTCGCGAAGAACCCCGACCTTGCAAAGGCCTATCAAGAAGAGACTGACGTGCGTCAAGTCATCGATGCGGCGAAGTCGATCGAAGGACATGTGCGTGGTGAAGGCGTGCATGCATGCGCCACTATCATCTGCCGTGATCCCATGAGCGATCACGTACCCATGAAGCGTGACACCAAGGGCGGCGGTATCATCACGCAGTACGACGGTCACTACACGCCTGATCTTGGCTTGCTCAAGATGGACTTCTTGGGCTTGCGTACGCTCGACGTGCTTTCTATCGCGTGTAAGAATATCGAAGCGCGCTATGGCACTAAGATCGTGCCGGAAGAGATTCCGACCGATGACGAAAAAGCTTTCGAACTTATGCAATCAGGCAATATGGATGGTCTGTTCCAGGTTGAAGGTGCGCTCTATGTGAGCCTCTTCAAGCGCCTGCCTCCAAAACAGTTCTCCGATGTTGTTGCATCCATTGCGCTCAACCGTCCAGGTCTCGAGTCTGGCATGGTCGAGGACTACATCAAGGCGGCGAAGGACCCAGGAGCCGTGCATTATTACGATGACCGTCTGCGTCCGATCCTCGAAGAAACGTTCGGAACCATGGTTTATCAGGAACAGATCATGCAGATCTCGATCGATATGTGTGGCTTCTCGCGCGGTAAGTCCGACAAGTTGCGCAAAGCTATGGGTAAGAAGAACATCGAGGTAATGAATCAGCTGCAGGCCGACTGGGATTCGGGCGCGGTCGAGAACGGCTTCTCGCTCGAGGTTGCTCAGCAGATCTGGCAAGACGCGCTGAAGTTCGCAAAGTATGCGTTCAACAAGTCGCACTCGGCAGCCTATGCCATCTTGGTCATGGGCACAGCATACTTGAAAGCGCATTACCCCAATGAGTTCATGGCGGCTGTGCTTACCAGCTACATGGGCAGCAACGACAAGCTCATTCGCTACATTGCCAGCGCGAACCACAATGGCACCCCAGTGCTCCCTCCCGACATCAACTCTTCGAGCATGGAGTTTACGCCAGTCGATGGCGGCATTCGTTTCGGTCTTGCAGGCGTGCGCGGTGTGGGCGCGAAGGTCGTTCAATCCATCATCGATGAGCGCGAGGAGAACGGCCCCTTCACCTCGTTGCATGATTTCGTGAACCGCGTCGATGCAACTTGTTACAACCGTAAGACGCTCGAAGCGTTGGTGAAATCAGGTGCATTCGATTCGACAGGATATACGCGCAAGCAGCTCATGTACTTCATCGATGAAACTCCGCTACTTGACGAAGCGGCAAAGCGTCAGAAGGATAAATCTGCTGGTCAGGTGAGTATGTTCGATATGTTCGCGGATAATCCTGATGCTGGATTCGTGCAAGATATTCCCGAGCCGAATGGCGTGGAATGGGATGATCGTACCAAGCTCACATTCGAGAAGGAGATCCTGAAGATGTATGTCTCGGATCATCCTTTGGGTCCCTATGAGGGATACCTCGCGCAAACGAACAAATACACCATGACGCAGTTGAACGAACGGCAGGAAAGCCTGAAGAACATCAAGTGCGCAGGCATGGTCTCGGAAGTGAACACGAAGCGCACCAAACGCGGCACCCTCATGGCAACATTCTTGCTTGAAGATCTGGCTGCCAATATCGAATGCATCTGCTTCGACTATGAGAAGTTCTCCGATGTGCTCGCTGAAGATGCGGTCATCGCAGCACGCGGTAAGTTCGAGGTGAGCGACCGTGCCAACCAGCTTATCGTCTACGAGATCGAGAAGCTCGAGCTGACCGAGGAACAGAAGAACGCTAAGCCGATCTGTCTCGAACTGCAGGTCCAGTCGAACGAGTTGAATCCCGTTGCCTCTTCGCGACTCTTCGAGATATTGAATGGTCATCCAGGCAACGATCCTATCGTGCTCTTCGTCACGCAGACCGATGGCAACCGTATGCGCGCAGAGCTACCAATGACCATCGATGCCCATAACCACAGCCTGAAAGCGAACCTGCACGACTTGTTCGGGCGTGAGATCTGGAAGGCGTCGTAGCACTATGAGGATCGCAGCCTGGCTTTCATATAATGGCGAACCGTTCTCGGGCTTTGCGCGGCAGAATGCGCAGCTCACTGTACAGGGGAGCATCGAAGAGGCGCTTGAGTTGCTGTTTCGCAGGCCCATCGAGACAACGTGTGCGGGCCGTACGGACGCGGGTGTGCATGCGCTCTGTCAGGTCGTTTCCTTCGACTTGCTCGATGATGAATGGCTACGTCGTAAGCCTGAAATCCCTCAACGCGCTCACGCATGAGGCGATCTCGTTTCGCAGTGTGCGTCCGATGCCAGAAGACTTTTCTGCGCGTTTTTCGGCAGTATCGCGCGAATATCGTTATTACATCTGCACCGATGATGCTGCCCCGCTTTTGATGGAGCGATTCAGCTGGCATCTGGGCAAGACGCTCGATATCGAGGCGATGAAGGAAGCGTCTTATTTCTTGCTGGGCGAACACGATTTCAAGAGTTTTTGCATGGCGGTCTCCGCGAAAGGCAAGCCGACCCATCGCTACGTGGCCGAGATCAATTTCCGCCAAGAGCAGATCTGGGACTCGAACTTTATCGTCATGACCGTGATCGGCAATGCGTTCTTGCATTCGATGGTGCGTACTATGGTTGGCACGCTTGCCCTGGTCGGTTTGGGCAAACGTCCACCTGAGTGGGTCAAAGAGGTGCTGCAAGCGCGCAACCGCCAAGCAGCCGGGCAGAATGCTCCTGCAGAAGGGCTTGTGCTCTGGCATGTGAGCTACGAAGAGCAGCACTACTATTACGACCCCCGTCCGCATCAATTGTTGGGGGAGCTCGAGGTTGAGAACCATCTCTCGCAGGCGATCGACGAAGCGCCCCTCGACACGCTCGAAGAAGATGCACCAGCAAAGCCCAAAAAGAAGAAATCGCAGGCAGAGTCCAAGAAAAAGAAGAAGGCGAGCAAAGGGTCCGGTGCTTCTGGAGGAGCTCTTTGGGTGAAATGGCGTCAGGATAAGGAAAAGGAGCGCGAGTTCATCATTCCGCGCGGTCCGAACCTCGATGTCGTTGAAACGGATGAGCCGTCCGCACTTGCAGAGGAGAAGCCTGTGGTAGTGAGCCAGGATCCCATATTGCGAGAGGATCCTTCTCCGCTTCGCGATTCCCAAGAGCCGCTAGCTCCAGCATATGCTTCGCTCTATGCAGTGCCAGATATCCAGCCTTCGGACGTTGATACGGGTAAGTTGCCCGTCATCGAAGCATCAGCGCCAGGGGGCTCAAGTGCGCCCGAGACATCGAACGCCATCGAGGCAGACGCTGAAGCGCCGAATGCAACGGTTCTTTCGGCCGCGAACGCTCGTGCTCGTCGACGCGCCCGCACGCAGGGCGGTCAGCCAACGAACTAGGTAACCGCATTATCGATCGAGCTCTTGGTCAGCCGCGCCTCAAACCAGCCATGCCCTCACGAGGCTGAGCGCGCATCTACATCTTCCTATCACTTTCCGCCGTTCGCTCCTCGTGGGTGGTTCCTGTGAAGATTTCAAGGTTCTTTTGCTATTTTAGGGTGAAGCAAAATTACCTGAATGGGGGATCTATGGCACAACTTGCGAATGCTGCCCGCGATACTTGGTCAAGCAAATGGGCATTTATCCTTGCTGCTGCAGCTTCAGCGGTCGGTCTGGGTAACCTTTGGCGTTTCCCATATCTCGCTGCGAAGTATGGCGGCGGTATGTTCTTGCTCACGTACTTGGTGCTCGTATTCACCTTTGGTTTGTCGCTTCTGCTCGTCGAGATCGCTCTTGGTCGAAAGACGCGTCAATCGACCATCGGCGCGTTCAAGATGTTTGGCAAGAAGTACGCCTTCATCGGCATCTTGGCTTCGCTCGTTCCTTTCATCATCACGCCATATTACTGCGTGATCGGTGGCTGGGTGGCGAAATATTTGGGCGCCTATTTCTTTGATGCTCCTACCGCTATCGGTGATGGCGGCGATTACTTTTCGAGCTTCATCACGAGCAATTTTGAGTCGTATATCTGGCTGTTCATCTTCATGTTCATCGTATTCTTCGTTGTGTCTCGCGGCATCAAAGGCGGTATCGAGAAGGCGAACCTCGTCATGATGCCAGCGCTCATCATCATGACCATCATCCTGGTCGTATACACACTGAGCCAGCCTGGCGCGCTCGATGGCGCTGCATATTATCTGGTCCCTGATTTCTCAGCGTTCTCGGTCGAGCTCGTGGTGGCCGCGTTGGGGCAGATGTTCTTCTCGCTCTCTATCGCGATGGGCATCATGGTCACCTACGGTTCCTATATGAAGCAGCGTGACTCGCTCACTTCGAGCGCGATGCGGGTTTTGATATCGGCGTGTCCTTCCTGGCGGGTCTCATGATCGTGCCGGCTGCGTTCGTTGCCCTGGGCTCTCCTGAGTCGGTCACTGAGAATTCTGGTCCGGGTCTTATGTTCATCGTATTGCCACAGATGTTCGCGAGCTTCGGCGATTTCGCACCCATCATCGGTGTGCTGTTCTTCCTGCTCGTCATCTTCGCAGCGCTCACGTCGGCGATCTCGCTCACCGAGACGTGCGTTTCGATCATGCATGACGGCGCGAAGTGCTCGCGCAAGAAGGCGACACTGCTCACGTTCGTTATCATCGGCGCTGCTGCCATCTTGGTCAATCTGGGCTATAACGGCTTGTCTTTCGTTGAGCCGCTCGGCGAAGGCAGCTCGCTGCTCGACTTCTTTGATTTCGTTTCGAACACCATCATGATGCCGATCGTAGCGTTCCTTACCTGCATCTTTGTAGGTTGGTGCATCAAGCCGAAGATCATCGAGGACGA
>CABRGJ010000054.1 GCA_902470405.1 uncultured Eggerthella sp. | reverse complement strand
AAGAAGGTGATCGGCATTGTGTCCGGTAAAGGCGGCGTGGGCAAGTCGCTCGTCACCTCACTGCTTGCATCTGCGTTCGCGAAGCAGGGTAAGCGCGTTGGCATTCTTGATGCGGATATCACAGGCCCGTCCATTCCTCGCATGTTCGGTATTGAAGGCAAGGCGGTGGGTAGTCCCGATGGTCTACTTCCTTCAGTTGCTGCGAATGGCACGAAGGTGGTCTCGACCAACCTCCTCTTGGATGATGTGACCGATCCGGTCGTTTGGCGCGGTCCGATGATCGCTGGCGTGGTCAAGCAGTTCTGGAGCGATGTGGTGTGGGGCGATATAGACTATCTGTTCGTCGATATGCCTCCTGGAACAGGCGATGTTCCTCTTACGGTCTTCCAGTCGCTGCCGGTCGATGGCATCGTGGTGGTCACCTCTCCTCAGGAGCTGGTGGGCATGATCGTGGCGAAAGCGGTGAAGATGGCGGGATCGCTCGAGATCCCGGTGGTGGGCCTCGTCGAGAACATGGCCTATTTCGTATGCCCCACCTGCAACGAAAAGCACTTCATCTTTGGTGAAAGCCAGGTGGACGTCTTGGCGCAAGAATATGATATTGCTGCAACGGCGCAGATCCCGACCGATCCCACTATCGCTGCGCATTGTGATGCGGGGCAGATCGATAAGGTGGATTCTTCGTGGCTGAAAGACATCGTAGCTGCAATTGCATAGCGTGCTCGCACGCTCTTCGGTAAAATGGGGCAAGCTGAAGCGACGATCGAAGTAGGAATGTATGATCAATTTTGAAGCAGGCGCACCAGGCGCCTCCGCTCAGGTGCTCATCGACAACAACGTAGCAAGTCGTGTGCGTGACAAGGATAGCAAGCTTTACGATTTCTCTGAAAACGCGCAGCTCTTCGCACGTGATTTCATGGGTTGGACTACGCTCGCAAGCGAACCCCCGCTACCTCTTGTAGAGATCCAGAACTTTGCCGATGCGCTCATCGCGCGCGGCCTCAAGACGGTTGTGTTGGTTGGCCAGGGTGGTTCGACCCAGGCTCCCATGACCATGACGAAGTACAACAAAGCGGATTCATCGCTCATCTCATTCAAGACCATCGACTCGGTTTCGCCCGTGCGTGTGCGAGCCATCATGTCGGAATGCGATCCTCGCACTACGCTTATCATCCATTCTTCCAAGTCGGGTGGAACTATCGAGCCGCATACCATCATGCAAGCAGTGCTCGAAATCATGCGTGAGCAACTTTCCGAGGAAGAGGTCTACAATCATCTGGTCGCTATCACTGATCCTGGTTCCGACCTTGAGAAGCGTGCCAAGGAAGAAGGCTGGTTGCGTGTCTTTTCGGGCGAACCGAGCGTTGGCGGCCGCTATTCGGCGCTTTCCGTGTTCGGCCTCTTGCCAGCTGCTTTAGCGGGCATCAACCTCAATGCGCTCATGAAGAGCGCAGCTCAGGCTGAAGAGCTTTGCAGCACCGACAGCATAGATAATCCAGCGCTTGTGCTCGCGTCATTTCTTTACGACAACTACGTGGATGGACGCAATAAGTTCTCGTTCCTCTCACCCAAACGTGGTCGTGTTCTGGGTCTTTGGATCGAGCAGTTGGTCGCAGAGAGCTTGGGCAAGGAAGGTCAAGGCATCCTCCCTAACATCGAAACCGATTCGCTCACGCTCTCCGAAGATGCCAAAGATCGTACGGTCGTGGTGTATGAGACCAAGACCGACCTTTGGGATGAACGCGCGAACTATTTCCAATCGCTTGAGTACTTGAGCCAAGATATTCCCAAGATCACTTTCAAGGTCGAGAACGTCATCGATCTTGCAGGGCATTTTGTCATGTGGGAATACGCCATTGCTATGGTGGGCCACCTGATGAAGATTTGCCCCTTCGATCAGCCCGATGTTCAGGTAGCCAAGACGGAGGTATTGCGCATCTTGAAAGAGGGCGGCGAGACCCCCAGTTTCATACAAAGCGGACTTGCTGGTGTGTCGATCGGTGATATCGAAGTCTACGTCTCAGAGGCGCTCTCTGAAGAAATGCTTGAAGAAACAGTATCGGGTGCGCTCAGCGTGTTATGCCGCAATATTGAGCCGGGCGATTATTTCTCGCTCAACGCCTTTTTGCCGTTCACAGGCGAAGGTCGTCGCGAGGCACTCGAAGAGATCCGTCACTGTGTCGCTGAAAAATATGGCGTGCCATCGTGTTTGGAGATCGGTCCGCGTTATCTGCATTCCACCGGTCAGCTTCATAAGGGAGGCCAGAACAACGGCGTCTTTCTTGTTCTCTCTGCGAATGAACCGCGCGATATCAAGGTGAGCAATGCCAAAGCGCAAAGCCTCGGTCAGCTTGAAAAAGCGCAGGCCATGGGAGATTTCGCCATTCTCTCTGAACGCGGAAGGCGATGTGTGCATATTCACTTGCCCAATAATTCTTCAGTAACGTTGCGTTTGCTTTCGAAGGTTTTACGTCATGTGGTCGAACGAGTTGCGGAGTAACGCTCATGGAAAACAACGAGAAGCGTGAAGCATTAGACATACAGGTCAAAGGAGTTGTGCAAGGGGTCGGCTTTCGGCCCTTTGTCTATCGTTGTGCCCAAGAATTCGGGTTAGCTGGTTGGGTCTTGAATGCTCTCGATGGAGTGACCATCCATGTTGAGGGCACTGAACGAGCGCTCGACCTGTTTGCGATCAAGCTGGTCGAGGATGCGCCTGAGGCAGCGAATGTGAAAGAACTCGAACTTCATGAGGCGCCGCTCGAAGGCTTTGATGCGTTTGAGATCCGCTTTTCAGACGACGCGGAGGCGAATCAGACCACGCTTGTTTCGCCCGATCTTGCCACCTGCGATGCATGCGTGCGCGAGCTCTTCGATCCTAAGGATCGTCGCTACCATTATCCATTCATCAACTGCACGAATTGTGGCCCACGCTTTACCATCATCGACGAACTGCCCTACGATCGTGCCAACACTTCGATGAAGGAGTTCACCATGGATGAACCCTGTCAAGCTGAATATGACGACCCAACGGATCGCCGCTTTCATGCGCAGCCGAATGCGTGCTTTAATTGCGGCCCACGATTGGGCTGGATCGACGTAGAAGGCATGCTCTCTCACGAGGTCGAGTCTTTGATGATGGATGATGTCGAATGGGCTTTCACTTCGGCGGACTCCGACGAGTTCATCGATGAGTGTGTGGCCATGCTGAAAGCTGGCAAGATCGTTGCGGTGAAAGGCTTAGGGGGCTATCACCTGGTGTGCGATGCGCTGAATCCGACGGCGCTCTCCACCTTGCGCGAGCGCAAGCATCGTTATGGTAAGGCGTTTGCGGTCATGGCGGCATCGCTCGAACAAGCACGCGAATATGCGCAGGTCAGCGATGTAGAAGCGAGGCAGCTCGAATCGAGCGCTCGCCCTATTGTATTGTTGCGCAAGAAGCTGGGTGTTGTGTTGCCGCTCGATCTTACGGACGATCTGCCCGAGGTTGGCATCATGCTTCCTGCAACACCTATTCAACATCTGCTCTTGCGCGCATTCGATGGCTTGCTCGTCATGACATCGGGTAATGTCCATGATGAGCCTATCGTTATCGAAGAACATGAGGCCTTCCAAAAGCTTGCGGGCATCGCGGATGCGTTTTTGGTAAACAATCGCTCTATCATCGAGCGCTTTGACGATTCGGTCGTGCGTGTGCTCGAACCGCTCGATGGCGAACCTGTTGTGCAGATCATTCGTCGTGCGCGTGGATTTGCTCCCTCTCCACTCAAGCTTCCAGCGGTCGCACATGAGCTGGGTGAGGAAGCACCGCAGTTGCTTGCGGTCGGATCCGAGCTCAAGAACACCTTCACGCTCACACGTGCCGACGAGGCGTTCGTCTCGCAGCATTTGGGAGATATGGAGCACGTGGCTTCGTTCGATGTCTGGCTCGAGACGAAGGATCTGTACAAAAAACTCTTCCATCTCGAGCCTGAAAAGCTCGTATGTGATCTGCATCCAGAATATGTGCTCAGCAAATGGGCGCGTACTCAAGCCCGCGAACGAGACCTGCCGCTCATCGAGACGCAACATCATCATGCCCATGTGGTTGCGGCTATGGCAGAAAATGAGCTCGAAGGTCCTGTTTGCGGTATCGCGTTCGATGGTACGGGCTATGGTGTCGACGGTGCGATCTGGGGCGGCGAAGTGCTGCTCTCGAATCTCACTGCGTTCGAGCGCTTCGCCAACGTTGCTTATTTCCCCTTGCCGGGTGGTGCGCAAGCGATCCATCATACGGAGCGTTGTGCGTACGGCGTTCTGTGGGCGTTCGATCTGCTCGATCATCCGTTCGCGCAGGCTTTCTTTGCAGACAGGCAGCAAGAGACGCAGCTCATGACCAAGATGATCGAAGGCGGTATCAATACTCCCTTCACCTCCTCGATAGGTAGGCTTTTCGATGCCGCTTCGGCGCTCTTGGGCATCTGTAGTGAGCCGCGTTACGAGGGAGAAGGTGCGATCCTGCTCGAGGCAGAGATCACAAAAGGTCTAGGTCCTAACGCTGCTGCTGAGCTAAGAACGCTCCTTGCCCAAGCCGAGCGGGCAACATCGTCGTTTGCGCTAGAAGCCGTGGATCCAATAGGTGAACTTGATGCACGCGAGCGCTATCAGTTCGGCCTTATCAAGAACACCGCTACCGAGCAGAGCACGGCTCAGGACACCTCGGTGCTCCTATTCGATCCCGCCTCTGTGTTTGAAGCGCTGCTCGACGACCTTGAGGCAGGGGTTGACAAGGCCATCATCGCTCGTCGCTTCCATGAGGCGGTCGTACGAGCCATTCTGACCGCAGCCGAAACGGTTCGCGCGCTCTACGACATCAATATCGTCACGCTTTCAGGTGGAGTTTTCATGAACCGCTACCTCATGGAGCGTGCTTTATATGAATTGCAGGAAGCTGGGTTTACCATTGCTCTCAACCGAGAGCTGCCGCCTAACGATGCTTCGGTCTCCTACGGTCAGGCTGTGATAGGATTGCACTCGAATGAGGGAGGGCGATAGTATGTGCTTGGCAATTCCAGCTCAGGTAAGAGAGATCAACGATAACAAGCTTGCTACGGTCGATATCTTAGGTGTGACACGCGAGATCTCGCTCGACCTGACCCCGCAGGCAGAAGTTGGCAGCTTTGTGCTGGTCCACGCAGGTTTTGCCATCGAAGTGGTGGACGAGCAATTTGCCCAAGAGACGCTCGATCTCATCAAGCAATTCCCCGAACTTGCCGATCTCGAAGCGGTCTAGATCATGGATCTGTCGGTTTTCAAAGACCCGGCGCTCGCTAAAGGTCTGGTCCATTCCATCGAGGCATGGGCGCCCGAGAAGGCTACGCTCATGGAAGTGTGCGGCACTCATACGGTCGCTATTGCGCGCAACGGTCTGCGCTCCATGATGCCGGGTGATACACGGCTCGTCTCTGGTCCTGGTTGTCCGGTGTGCGTTACCGCTAATGAGGACATCGATACGGTCATCGCGCTCTCACGCGTTCCCAATGTCATGATCGCTACGTTCGGCGATATGACGCGTGTGCCTGGATCGACCTCAAGCTTACTCAAAGAACAGGCAGAAGGTCGTTCGATCAACATCGTCTATTCGCCGCTCGATGCGCTCAAGCTCGCACAAGACAACCCCGATAAAGAGATCGTATTCGTGGGCGTTGGTTTCGAGACCACCACGCCGCTGGTGGCCATGGCTATCAAACGCGCCAAGGAGATGGGCCTTACCAACTTTTCCGTGTTCGTTGCTCATAAGAACATGCCCAATGCGCTCGATGTGATCGTTTCCGATCCAGAATTGAAGATCGACGCGCTCATCTTGCCAGGCCACGTTAGTACTATCATCGGTACGAAGCCCTATGAATTCCTGGCCGAGAAATATGGCATTCCCGGGGTCGTGACCGGATTTGAGCCAGTTGATGTGCTGCAGGGCGTGGCTATGATCATGCGTCAGCTGCATGAAGGTCGTGCCGAGATCGAGATCGCTTATTCACGCGGCGTCATGCGTGAAGGCAATCCAGTTGCGCTGGCTGCTATCGATGAAGTATTCGATACGGTCGATGCGACATGGCGAGGACTCGGCATCATTCCGGGTTCGGGTTATGCCATTCGTAAGGAATTCGAGCAGTTTGATGCAGTGAAGCGTTTTGCTCCGCAGGTAGAACCGACGCAGAATCCGAAGGGCTGTCGCTGTGGCGATGTGCTGCGTGGCATCATGGCACCGGACCAATGCCCGCTTTTCCGTACGGTCTGCACGCCTGAAAAC
>CABRGJ010000053.1 GCA_902470405.1 uncultured Eggerthella sp. | reverse complement strand
GGCTGCCCCGGCCATAATCTTTATCGACGAGATCGATGCGGTCGGTCGTCAGCGTGGCGCAGGTCTTGGAGGTGGACACGACGAACGTGAACAGACGCTCAACCAGCTCCTTGTCGAAATGGACGGCTTCGAGGCAAACGACTCGGTCGTGCTCATCGCAGCAACGAACCGCTCAGATGTTCTTGACCCTGCATTGCTGCGCCCAGGTCGCTTCGATCGTCAGATCGTTGTCGACGTGCCGGACGTGAAGGGTCGCGAGAAGATCTTGAAGGTCCACGCGGAGAACAAGCCGCTTGCAGCCGATGTCAATCTGCCGCGTCTTGCGAAGCTCACACCGGGCTTCACGGGTGCGGATCTGGCGAACTTGCTTAATGAAGCAGCTATTCTCTCGGCTCGTCGTAATAAGCACATCATCTCCGAACAGGAAGTTACCGAAAGCATGGAGCGCGTCATTGCGGGTCCTGAACGCAAGGGCCGTGTGCTCGACGAGCAGACACGCCGCACCATTGCATTCCACGAATCTGGCCATGCGCTTGTGGGGCATCTGCTTCCGCATGCTGATCCCGTGCACAAGATCTCGATCATTTCTCGTGGTCGTGCGCTCGGTTACACGCTTTCCATTCCTGATGAGGATAAAGTTCTGAATTCGCGCAACGAGATGCGTGATGAATTGGCGGTATTCTTGGGCGGTCGTGTCGCAGAGGAGATCTTCTGCGAAGACATCACCACAGGTGCATCGAATGACCTTGAGCGTGCTACCAAGATGGCCCGCTCGATGGTCACGAACTACGGCATGAGCTCCGACCTGGGAGTTCAGGTATTCGGTCAGCCGAATCATGAAGTCTTCTTGGGTCGCGATTATGGTAACACGCAGGATTATTCCGAAGAGACGGCACGCCGAATCGATGAAGAGGTTGCACGTATCATGCGCGAGGCGCACGATCGTGCTTACGAGATCCTCTCGTCACGTAAGGACCAGATGAACCTCATGGCTTCGGTCTTGCTCGAGCGCGAAACGGTCGATGGCGATGCATGCACGGCGCTGCTTGATAACAAATGGGCCGATTATTTGAAGCTCGAACAGAGCGGTGTGCCTCAGCAGGCAGCCAACACGCTTGCTCCGAAGGAAGAGAAGCAGCCCGAGCAGCCTACTGCACCTGTCAGCGCCTCGAACAAAAAGGACAAGGTGTTCTTGGATGACCTGGAGCAGAAGATCAAGGATATGCAGAACGATCAAAGCTCCGAAGGTGAAGACAAGACCAAGTCTGATCAGTAACGCGAATCGAAGGATGTTCGTCTATGATCTGGAAATGCAGCCAATATAACTTCGATGCCAAGATGCCCATTATCATGGGCATCTTGAATCTTACGCCCGATTCGTTCTCCGATGGAGGCTCCTATGCCTCAGAAGAAGATGCGATCGCGCGTGCGCTTCAGATGGTCGACGAAGGCGCGCTCATCATCGATGTGGGCGGCGAATCGACCAGGCCAGGCGCTGCGCCAGTAAGCGTAAAAGAGGAATGCGATCGCGTTCTTGGTGTTGTTCGCTTGCTCGCTCAGAAGGGTGTCTGCGTGAGCATCGATACACGGCACGCAGAGGTCGCACGTGCTGCTATCGAAGCAGGCGCATCGATCATCAATGACGTTACCGGATTTCGCGATCCTGCTATGGTCAAGGTCGCGACATCGTGTGATGCGGGTCTTGTGGTCATGCATATGGGTGGAGATAGCCCAGAGACCATGCAAAACGATCCTGTCTATGACGACGTGGTCGCGGAGGTCTGCACCTATTTGGCCGATCGCGCGAGCTTCCTTATCGAACAAGGTGTCGACCGCAGCCGGATCTGCCTTGATCCAGGCCCCGGTTTTGGCAAGACTGCCAAGCAGACCATCGAGCTCATGCGTAATTTCCATGAACTGAATCGCCTTGGCTTCCCGACGATGGTCGCGGTTTCGCGTAAGAGCTATATCGGTGTCGCCTATCACATCGAAGATCCGAAAGAGCGCGATGACGCGTCAGCTGCCGAAGCACTCATGGCAGTCGAGTTAGGTGCCTCGATCATTCGCACACATAACGTCGCGCTCACGGCAGCAGCGCTCGAGGAGAATCTTCGTCCGTACGCGCTCATTGGTATGGGATGCAATGTCGCGCTCGTGGCGGATGAAGGGGAGGAGCGCGAGGGAAAGATCGCGCTTTTGAATAAAGCGATCGGTGACATGTGCATGCTTCCCGATACGCAGATCATTGATATTTCGAGTTACTACGAGAGCGAACCGGCGTATTTCGAAGATCAAGATCTCTTCGTCAACGCTGTCGTGCTGCTTCGTACGGGTTTGCCCCCTCAAGAGCTGCTCACCTATTTGCAGGCTATCGAGGACAGTCTTGGCCGTGTGCGCACGCAGAAGAACGGCCCGCGCACGTGTGACCTGGATATTCTCGACTACCAAGGCTATGTTTCCGATCTCGAGGTGCTCACGTTGCCTCATCCTCTTTTGCTCGAACGTGATTTCGTGGTCAAACCGCTTTTGGAGCTGTTGCCTCACCATGAGCTTGCTAATGGCAAGGCGGTCACAGATGAGGGTGTGAGGTATGGAAAGGCATGGAAATGCTGATAGACAATGAGGTGCACCTCGATCCCGATACCAAGCGGTTTTGGGATCTTCGCGTCTTCGATACGGTCGATTCGACCAACACCCGCATCAAAGAAGCGATCGCACAGGGAGCTTCCGAGGGAACATGTATTGCAGCACTTGAGCAGACAGCCGCATATGGCAGACAAGGAAGGTCCTGGTCAAGCCCAGAAGGCGGCCTCTATTTCTCCTTCGTGCTCGATCCACTCCAAGCACATCCTGAAGCAAAGAAGGCGCTCGCCGATCTGCCGGCCTTAAGTTTGGTGATGTCGCTTGGTGTCCAAGCGGGACTTGCACTATTTGCAAAAAGCGATGTGATCAAGATCAAATGGCCCAACGATATCGTGGTTGATGAGGGTGCTCGATATGCGAAGCTTTGCGGTATCTCGCTCGAGGTGGTTAATGGAAAGCTCTGTTGTGGAGTTGGCGTGAACGTGAGCCGGCCTGTAGCTGCAGACGATAACGAGCAACAGGCAGTGTCGCCTGCTTCCTATGACATCGTGTACTTGCAGGATTTGTACCAAGATTCGCCTGCGGACGATCACGAAGACAAGATCGTATCACCTGTCAATCTTTTGCCCTCGTTGTTGCATTCGATCATGCAGATCTATCAGCGGTGGTTGCAAGATGGTATCGAACCGCTCATCATGCACTACGACGAACTCCTGTTCAACGTGGGTAGAGAGGTCGTACTCGAGACAGTCGACGGTAAGATGCTCTATGAAGGCACGGTGTTGGGAGTCAGCCTTTCGGGCGAGTTGTGTTTAAGGACTGCGACTGGCGCGATCGTCGAGGTCGTGTCAGGTGAAGTTCATACACGCGCATCGTGAATCTTTTCTCGGTGCGTGGATTCTGCGCGTCTCGAGCGAACGTTCGCAGGGTGTGCCAGAGGCCATGAACGAAACACTCTCCCCTGTGAGCGAATCTGACCCTTCATCCGTGATAAGATATCGCGTGAGCTTATACATCAGGAGGAAAGCCCATGCTGCTGTGCGCACAACATGTTTTGCCCGTATCGTCTGCGCCGATCGAGAACGGCGCGATCTTGGTGAAAGATGGCACGATCGCCGATATTGGCCAAGCGGACATGATGCGTATGCGTTATGCCGACGAGGAAGTGCGCGATTTCGGCATGGCGGCGCTTTGTCCTGGCATGATCGATCTGTATGCACGTCTCGAAGATGCTATTATGCGCGGCCTCATGAACGATGTGCCGTATGCTGCATGGATGAAAGAGATCTCCGATCTGCGCAGGCGTCTCACTCCTGAAGAGTCGTACGAATCAGCATATCTCGGCGCGCTCGAAGCATTGGCAAGCGGTATCACCACGGTCGGAGATGTCACCACCACGGGCGCTTGTGCGAAAGCGGCCGATAAGCTGGGTCTTCGCGCCGTAGTCTATCGTGAAGTTTCGGCTATCGACAAGAACCTGGTCAACTATGCGCTGAAGAAAGGCGTGGGCGACCTGGAGAAATGGTCGAAAAACCTCACGTCCGATCGAGTCTCATTCGGTCTAGCACCAGCGCCAGTCTTCCAGTGCCATCCGCTCATCTTCAAGACCGTTTCGCAGTATGCGCTCGAGCATGATCTTCCAGTCGCTATCCGTCTAGCCGGTAGCCGCGAGGAATATCGTTTCGTCAAGCATGGTCGTGCGATCGAGAGCGATATTCGCTTCGAGCTTTCGGGCTTCATGGAGCTGCCGCCGTGGTTGCCAACAGGTGTTACGCCAGTCAACTATGTCCTTAATTGGGATGGCTTCGATGCCGAGAACGTTATGGTCATCTATGGCGTTTGGGTCGATAACGACGACATTAACAAGCTGAAGGAATACGACGTTGCTATTGCGGTCACGCCGAGTCTGAATGCGCAACTGGGCATGGGTGTCGCTCCGGTTGATGAATACTTGCGTGCAGGACTGCGTGTGGGCCTTGCTACAGGGGCGCCAGGTTCGCTCGACTTCGTGGATATCTTCACCGAGATGCGCGTTGAACTGCTCATCCAGCGTGCGTTGAACAACCGCGATTTCATTAGCGCTCAGACATTGCTGGAGATGGGCACGCTCTCTTCTGCGAAGGTGCTTGGTATCGACGATAGGGTCGGCTCGCTCGAGGTGGGCAAGCAGGCCGATATCATCGCGATCGATCTGGCAGGTTCGCATCAGACTTCGACGAATGATCCTATCTTCACGCTCTTGAGTTCTGCTTCGAACAACGACGTTATGATGACCATGGTCGATGGTGATATTCTCTTCGAGCGTGGTCAGTGGCATGTGGACGGATCCGATGTCGCTAAGAACATCGCACGGGTGCTCAGCATCCGCAGTTCGCTTCGTCCGCAGTAGCACGGAAATCGCACAAAGGGCTTGAACACATCCTCTTCTACGGCATTGTTTGCATCACACCGAATAGAGCGATGGCGGCCCCGCTCAGTAAGGTAAAGTGACCTCATCGTAGGAAAGAGTTTTACGCAATGGCTGGAAAGAAACAGAAGATCTCTGCTAAGCAAGCTGAAGAACGCAGGCAAGCTGCGCTGGATCGTCAGCGCCGTGCAGCTGAAAAGCAGGCGCGTGCAGCGTTTCTGAAACGCGTTGGCGTCATTATCGTTTGCATCATTCTGGTCCTCGCGCTCTCGATCCCTACGGTCGGACTGATGGTTCTTGGCGGCGCTTCGTAAGAGCAAGCGCTCGCGTCTGGTAAGAGATTAGAGGCTGTGTCTTGTTTGGAATCGGTGGATTCGAGTTATTTCTCATAATCCTCTTCGGCTTCTTGATCTTCGGCCCTGATAAGCTGCCGGAGATAGCTAAGACCGTCGGCATGGCCATCAACAAATTCAAAAAAGCTAAAGATGAGATGGACGGCGTCATTCGCGAAGAGATATTCGACCCTTCGGCTGACGAACCATTCAAGAATCCTGCGAAGGCAATGGATCGTGCGCATAGCGTTGCGAAGCAGAAGATCGCGCGTGCGGATGGCGAAGAGACTTTTGCCGAGCGCAAGGCACGCTACGATCGTGAACGTGCAGAGATGAAAAAGCGCTCTGAACTCGACCAGAAGAAGCAGGCCGAGATTGAAGCGAATCGCGCACAGATGCGAGCTGAAGCCGCGAAGAAAGCTGAAGCTCGATCGCAGGAGCATTCTGCATCAGCAAAAGATGAAGCCCCAACAAAGGTTCCTGCAAAGCCAACGGCTGACGAACTTTATGGCAATGTTCCGATGAACAAGCAATTCGTTCGCAGTGAAAAGTCCGAACCGGGCAAGACAGCTTCTACCTCTGAAGGGGGTGAGCAGTGATGCCTATCGGGCCGGCGCGCATGTCGCTTATGGAGCATTTGGGAGAGTTGCGTATGCGCTTGGTGCGCATCGTTGTGGTGCTGCTCATTGCCTGTATCGTTTTCTACCTAGGCACGCCCACCATCGCACAGTTCCTTCTCATGCCCGTTTCGCAATACTTGCCCGCAAACGAGAGCGGTGAGGTGTTGCTTAATGTATTTGGTGCGTTCGATGCGTTCGCGCTTCGCTTTCAGATCGCATTCTGGGCATCCATTGTGGCAACAGCTCCGTTCATCTTGTGGCAGATCCTCGCATTCTTTCTACCCGCGCTTAAGCCTAAGGAGCGCAAGTGGTTTTTGCCGACATTCTTCGCGGGTGTTGCGCTCTT
>CABRGJ010000052.1 GCA_902470405.1 uncultured Eggerthella sp. | reverse complement strand
GTGCTTTGCATTCCGACAGCATTCTGCTCCTACACAGGAGAGGCGCTCGACAAGAAGACACCGCTTCTGCGCTCCATGGGCGCGATCGAGAAGCAGGCGAAGCGCGTATTGGCCATCTTCGATGAACATCCCCATCGCGTCACCACTACAGTCGGAGCTGAGCAGGAATTCTTTCTGATCCCAAAAGACGAATACGAACGTCGCGAAGACCTTGTTTTGACCGGGCGCACGCTCTTTGGTCACTCCCCCTGCAAGGGACAAGAGCTCGAGGAGCATTATTTCGGGTCGATCCGACCGACCGTCAACAACTTCCTGAAAGAGCTCGATAACGAACTCTGGAAACTCGGCATTCCAGCGCGCACCAAGCATAACGAGGTCGCACCTGCTCAGCATGAGCTTGCGCCTATCTTTGCGAACGCCAATCAGGCCATCGATCAGAACTTGCTGACCATGGAAGAGATGACCATCCTCGCGAGCCGCTTTGGACTGGTCTGCCTTCTGCATGAAAAGCCCTTTGAAGGCGTGAATGGCTCAGGCAAGCATAACAACTGGGCGATCTCAGCAGATGATAAGAATTTGCTCGATCCAGGTGATAATCCTACCGATAATCTGCGTTTTCTGGTATTCCTTACTGCGATCATCGAAGCGGTCGACGACTATCAGGAACTCCTGCGCATGTCGGTAGCTACCGCTGGAAACGATCATCGCCTCGGTGCTAATGAAGCACCTCCTGCTATCATCTCGATCTTCCTTGGTGATGAGCTGGGTGCGATTGTGGAAGCGATCATCAATGGACAGGAATATATCGGGCAAGGCGAGACCAGGATCGATCTGGGCGTACAGAGCCTCCCGCTGTTCTTGAAGGACAATACCGACCGCAATCGCACGAGCCCCTTCGCGTTCACGGGCAATAAGTTCGAATTCCGCATGCCCGGCGCGCACAACAATCTTGCTGATTGCAATATGATCTTGAATACCGCAGTAGCGAAGAGCTTAAAGGGTTTCGCTGATGCACTCGAGGGCAAGAGCGACGTCAATGCCGCTGCTGCCGACTACATCAAGCAGACGCTCACCGATCATCAACGCATCATCTTCAACGGAAATGGCTATGCCGATGAATGGGAGATCGAAGCGAAGCGACGTGGACTTGCGAACAATCGAACCACCGCAGATGCGCTTCCTGCCTATGTGGCAGACAAATCGATCGCCCTCTTCGATGAGATGGACGTGCTCTCCGCAAGCGAGATACAAAGCCGCTACGAATGCAAGCTTGAGCGCTATTGCAAGTTGATCAATATCGAGGCGCGCGTGATGCGTCGCATGACCCGTCGCACGTTCGTGCCTGCTATCAATGCCTATGCCTCTGAAGTCGCAGAGAGCCTGAAGCGTTTCCGCGAAAGCGCACCGGCAGGTGCCAAGACAGGGGCCCAAGAAAAACTGCTCTCGAATCTGCTCGATTCGCTCGACAAGATCGACGCATTGGTCGACAAGCTCGATACCACAGGCAACCATGCGCTCGAGATCGAAGATCTGCAAGAGCGCGCTGACTATTATGCGCACACCGTCATCCTCGTCATGGATGAGTTGAGAGCGGTGGTCGACTTCACAGAGACCATCACTGATCGCTCGCACTGGCCCGTTCCGAGCTACAACAATATGTTGTTCTACGTTTAGGGCTTTGCGATATTGGGAAGGAGAAGAGCGACCTCCCTTCTCCTTCCTCCTTCATTGAGCGATCGAACTCGCTTTGAGCGAAAATGTCCCAGAACTGAATTTCACGGCTTGAAACGAGCACGAAACAGCAAATGAATATGATGAATGAAATGATCTGCTTGGCATGAAGGAGAATCGATGAACCAATCGAGCGCCGTACTCGAACATATTTTGAGCAACACCTCGAAAGCAGGCGTCCAACCAGCAGTTCTCGCACTGGAAGATGGCACCGTCTTTCGAGGTTTTTCATGTGGAGCACCTGGAGAGACAAGCGGGGAGATCTGCTTCAATACAGGACTCGTCGGTTATCTTGAAGTGATCACCGATCCTTCCTATGCGGGACAGATCGTTTGTATGACCTACCCTCAAATCGGCAATTACGGCGTGAACGAAGATGACGCGCAAGCCCCGCAAATCGCACTGCAAGGACTCGTGGTGCGCGATATGTGCGCGCACCCGAGCAACTGGCGCAGCCACGAATCGCTTCCCGACTTCTTGCGCGAACATGATGTGGTCGCGATCGAAGGGATCGATACACGTGCGCTCGTGCGTCATATCCGTGAAGCGGGAGCGATGCGTGCGGTGCTCTCCACGCTCGACCTCGACGAAACAAGCCTGATCGCAAAAGCGCAGGCTGCAACGCCCCTCCCAGAAGAGAACTATGTTGCTCAAGTTTCCCGCGAATCGATCGAGTCATATCACTACGAAGCGTGCTATGACTTCGCTAAGGACGCTCCTGTCAAAACGCGCTTTCATGTTGTCGCCTACGATTGTGGAGTCAAGAGCGCGATCTTAGACGGTCTCGTAGAGGTCGGTTGTGCAGTAAGCGTCGTGCCATGGGACACACCCGCACAAGAAGTGCTCGCTCTCGAACCTGACGGGGTATTCTTGAGCAACGGTCCAGGAAATCCCGACAACGTCGAAGCAACGTTCGAACAAGTGGAACAGCTGCTCGGCAAAGTGCCCCTCTTCGGCATATGTCTCGGCCATCAAATGCTCGGCAAAGCAGCAGGGGCACGCGTCGAAAAGCTGAAATACGGACATCGCGGCATCAATCAACCGGTCATGAACCTCATCACCAAACGCGTAGAGATTACGGTCCAGAACCATGGGTTCAATCTTATATTCCCCTCCCTCGGCTCGCTCGATAGCGAAAGCAAACGAGCGCTCAAGGACAGCGGGAACCCCGATGAGCACATCGGAGCATGGCACGATATGCGCGATATGCGTCCCTGGACTCACGTCGACATCCCCCCTGTCGTCAACAACGATCGTTTTGGCCGTATTCAACTTACACACGTGAATCTCAATGACGGCACTATCGAGGGCATGCGATTTCTTGATGTACCAGCCTTCAGCGTGCAGTATCACCCTGAAGCTGCGCCCGGATCGACTGACTCGCACTACCTCTTTAGTGCCTTCACGCGCTTGATGGAACAATGGAGATCGCAAGAGGCGCAGGAAGACTATCTTGCCATCGACCCTGCCACGAACCGTCTCGCAGGATGGAAGTTCGACAGCAGCACCAAGGAGGCCATCCATGCCTAAACGCACTGACATCAAGACCATCCTCGTGATCGGCTCTGGCCCGATCGTGATCGGGCAAGCATGCGAATTCGATTATTCAGGCGCACAAGCGTGTAAGGTCTTGAAAGAAGAAGGTTATCGCGTTGTACTGGTGAACTCCAATCCTGCCACGATCATGACCGATCCCGAACTGGTTGATCGCACCTATGTCGAACCCATCACTCGAGAATTCATCGAACGCATCATCGAGCGCGAACGCCCCGATGCGCTCCTGCCAACCCTTGGTGGACAGACCGCACTGAATGCTGCGGTGGAACTAGCTGAAGCAGGTGTGCTCGATCGATGGGATGTCGAACTGATCGGTTGCGATCTTGCTGCCATCCAGAAAGGCGAGAACCGCAAGTTGTTCAACGAAGCCATGACCGAGATCGGCGTTGAGGTGGCTCGTGGTGATTATGCCTATTCCGTCGAGCAGGCCCTCGAGATCGCAAAGAATATCGGCTATCCCGTCATCCTGCGTCCTTCGTTCACGCTCGGTGGCGCAGGTGGCGGTGCAGCAGCAGATCCTGAAGAGCTCGCACGTATCGCCGCGCAAGGCATCGAGCTTTCGCCTGTTAGCGAGGTGCTGGTCGAAGAGAGCATCATGGGTTGGAAAGAGTTCGAGATGGAGGTCATGCGGGATGCAGCTGGCAACGGCATCATCGTGTGTTCGATCGAGAATCTCGACCCGATGGGCGTGCATACAGGTGATTCGATCACTGTCGCGCCTGCTCAAACGCTTTCAGACGTGGAGTATCAGCGCATGCGCATAGCGTCCCTTGCGATTCTTGAGAAGATCGGCGTTGAAACGGGAGGCTCGAACGTACAGTTCGCCATCAACCCCAATAACGGACGCATGATCGAGATGAACCCGCGCGTATCCCGCTCGTCTGCGCTCGCATCGAAAGCGACTGGCTTTCCTATCGCAAAGGCAGCAGCAAAGCTCGCAGTAGGTTATACGCTCGACGAGATCATGAACGATATCACACGCATCACACCTGCTTGCTTCGAACCTTCTATCGACTATTGCGTGGTAAAAGTGCCCCGATTCGCATTCGAGAAATTCCAAGGCTCGGATGATACGCTCACGACCCGGATGAAAGCAGTCGGTGAAGTGATGGCGATCGGACGCACGTTCGAAGAAGCGCTCGATAAAGCGCTTCGTAGCCTTGAAGATGGGCACATTGGACTTACACCGAGCACAAAAGAGGCTAGCCTTTATGCATCTATGGGCACATCGGAGCTTGAGACCGAGATCGCCAGGCCAAGTGCGGTACGCGTCTTTCATGTAGCCGAAGGATTTCGTCGTGGACTTACACTCTCACGAATCCACAAGCTCTCTGGCATCGATCCATTCTTCCTCGGTCGTATCTACGATATGGTGCAGATGCAAACGAATCTCTCAGATCTGAGACTCGACCAACTCGACGAACCGACATTACGCCTTTTGAAGCAACAGGGCATGAGCGATGCGCTGATCGCCAAGCTGACCGGCGCCGCCGAAGCGAGCGTACGCGCCTGCCGCAAGATCCTCGGCGTCTTGCCTGCATTCAAAACCGTAGACACTTGCGCTGCAGAATTTGCGAGCTCGACTTCCTATCATTACAAGACCTATGATGCAGTAGAAAGCGAGATCACGCCTAAGACTCGCTCACGCATCATGATCCTCGGAGCAGGGCCGAATCGTATCGGGCAAGGCATCGAATTCGATTATTGCTGCGTGCAAGCGAGCTATGCGCTTGCAGAAGCTGGCTTTGAGACCATCATGGTCAACTGCAATCCTGAGACCGTTTCGACCGACTACGACACTTCCGACATGCTCTTCTTCGAGCCACTCACCTTCGAAGATGTAATGGACGTGATCGAGGCGACCGATCCTGATGGGGTCATCTTAACGCTGGGAGGTCAGACTCCGCTCAAGCTAGCCCGAGCGCTTCAAGAAGCAGGTGTACCTATCGTCGGCACTTCACCTGCATCGATCGATCTGGCAGAAGATCGTGATCTCTTTGCCAATATCCTAGATGAGCTCAAGATCGCCTACCCTGCTGCCGGTATGGCCTCTACCTATGAACAAGCTTGTCGCGTCGCTGAGAAGATCGGATTTCCGCTCCTCGTACGTCCAAGCTATGTGCTCGGAGGCCGTGGCATGGCCATCGTCTACGACCTTGATCAGCTCGAAATCTATATGACCCAGGCGGCGCAAATCTCGCCCGACCATCCGATCTATCTCGATAAATTCCTAGAGGGCGCGATCGAGGTCGACCTCGATGCGCTTTGCGATGGTGAGAGCGTCTATATCGGTGGCATTATGGAGCATATTGAAATGGCGGGCATCCACTCAGGCGATTCGGCCTGCGTCATCCCGCCCTATTCGCTCTCAGATAACACCCTCGATCGTCTCAAAGATATCGCTGTCAGGCTTGCGCTGCGCCTAGGCGTAAAAGGACTTCTGAACATTCAATTCGCCATCAAAGACCAGCAGGTCTACGTGATCGAAGCCAATCCACGCGCAAGCCGTACCGTGCCGTTCGTTTCAAAAGCATCGGGGGTGTCTCTGGCGAAAGCAGCTGCTCGCATCATGACTGGCGAGAGGATCGCAAACTTGGGCCTACCATCGCACGAGAGCGAACCCAGTTTTTATTGCGTAAAGGAAGCTGTTATGCCTTGGGGTCGCTTCCCTGGTGCACAAGTGATCCTCGGACCCGAGATGAAATCGACAGGCGAAGTGATGGGAATCGCACCAACCGTTCCAGGCGCATATGCGAAAACGCAGTTCGCGATCGACTACGCACTACCCAAAAGAGGGCTTGCCTTCGTAAGCGTCAATGATGGAGACAAACGCTCGATCGTTGCGCTCATTCGCGATGTTGAGCGTATGGGATTCGGCATCGTCGCAACACATGGCACGGCAAAGGTGCTGCGCGCTTCTGGTATCGAGTGCTTGGAAGTAAGCAAGATCCACGAAGGCGATCGATCGGACGAACGGCCAAGCGCGCTCGATCTTATCCGTGATGGCAAGATCTCGCTCATCATCAATACCATCTTCGCCTCTTTCCTGGTGTCGGGCTCGG
>CABRGJ010000051.1 GCA_902470405.1 uncultured Eggerthella sp. | reverse complement strand
TTGAAGAATGGCACTTGTTCGGTTGACAGGGGCGCCAGATAGCTGTTGCCGATGAAGTATTGTGCAAAAGCAGTGTTGGGCTCTCCGATAGGGAACATGATACTTTGTGCGTATCTTGTCATGTCATCGTTCAAGTGTGCGGATTCTGAAGCGAAGTCTCCTAGTTGATCGCGGCCTGCGGTTTGTTTCACTGCCATAAGGATCACCTCAATACTCTGTTATGGGATGGCTGCGCGCTTATGCAGGGAATGGGTAAGTGTGCATCCTTGTCATAGCACTCATTCTCTTACTTCAACCTAACTTTAAGTCAAGAGCGCACTTCGATAGACCTCGATGAGATCGTCTAGGCGCATCGCTGCATTTGCGGGGCTTGTTGAAGGAAGCTGTAGGCACGGGATACCTGTCGTTGGTTCGCAAAGTCTGCGATAGAGCTGAGCTGCTTTTGCGCCTGTACAGAAGATGCGTTCGATGGGTGCGCGATCGAGGATGCGCCTTAGGTCGTTGGGTTTGGGGTTGCGGATGCTCGCATCGCTCGCGCCTGCTATCTCGCATGATGCAAGCACATCCCAAAGTGCGATACGGTGTTCGAGTAGAAACGCTCTTTTTTCGGGAATGCTTTTGGGAACAGGCGCACTAAATACCGCGGCTAAGACCTTCCAAAAACGGTTTTGAGGGTGTCCGTAGAAGAAACCCTGTTCGCGCGATTTGGGTGAGGGCATCGTGCCGAGCATAAGAAGACGACTTCGCGCATCGAAGATAGGATCGATGCTGTGTTCGATAAGTTGTGCGGTATCTTGAGTCATGGGATCACTCTAGCATGTCTCATGTTGGAGAGGGTTGTTGACAGGTTCCTTCGCGGTTCTCTTGTGTCGAGCAAGCATTCATCGGGTGAATGTTATCTCATAGTGTTCTCATAGTCCCAGGAATGCGCTAGAATATATGGACACAAAGGGGGTCTCATGTATCACAAAACATTGCACATTGCGCTCTTCGGGACCACTGATGAGGTCACGCAGGCAATTCGCGATAGGACTCCTTTTCGATGCTTTACGCATGATGTGGTTGCATTCCCGGCGTTCGACAAAGCAGCTTTCTTGAAATGCGACATCGCGCTTATCGATGCGATCGCGTGGGAACAGCATTCAGGTTCAGATCTTAAACCTTCGCGTGATCTTGTTGCGCTTGCAGAGAAGTTCGTAGAGACGCATGAAGATCGCTATCGCGCAATCGTCGTCATTGCGACGAAAGAGCAGTCAGCTGCTTGGAATGACGAAGACCTCGATGTCATCACCCATCTATGGACCGCTCCGCTTACTGGCGCCGAGGCAGGCTTTCAGTTCGAGATCCTTCAGCGTGCGGCACAGACGCGTTCCGATCTGTTGCTTTCTGAGAATTACTTCAATACGCTCATCGATTCCATGCCTTCGATGGTATGGGTCAAGCGCGTTGATGGCACGCACCTGAAAGTGAACGATTTCTTCTGCTCGGTTGTGAATAAGACTAAAGAAGACATCGAAGGACAAGGCCACAACTATATTTGGGGTTTGCCGCCCGAGGATACAGAGAGTGCTGCGGTATGCGCAGAAAGCGAGCAGCAGGCGATCCTTGCAGGAGATACGCGCGAATTCGAAGAGCAGGTCGTCACCGATCGCGGCAAGCGCATGCTCATCACCTATAAGACGCCGCTCTATGATGAAGATGGCTCGGTCATGGGTACTATCGGTACCGCAAACGACATCACTGAGCTCGATAATCTGCGCTTCGAGAATAATCTATTGCTCGATTCGCTGCCCCTTGCTGTCATCGTCGAAGACAACGATGGATCCATTACGAACATCAATGCTATCACCGAAGAATACTTCCAACAGAAACGCGAAGATACGGTGGGCATGAATTTCTCCGCTTGGCGCAAGGCCGCATTCGGAGAAGAGCTCGCGCGCATTCGTGAGGAATACGAGAGCGCAGAGTTGTTTCTCGATCGTGGTGGTGTGCAACGTCTTATGTACATGCGAAAGGCGCCCATCCTGGATGTGTTCGGTAATTCGACCGGTCAGGTACGCATCTATAGCGATATGACCGCTCAACGCGAGCTCGAACAACAGGCGTTGCTCAACGCTCGAACAGACTATCTAACGGGTTTGTTCAACCGCCGTTATTTCTATGAGCATCTGGACGATTACGATGAGTCGCTTTCGGTTGCTATCGCTATCTTCGACTTAGATGATTTCAAGTGCGTGAACGATACGATGGGTCATGCCATCGGCGATCATGTGCTGATCTTGGTTGCTGACGTGCTCTCGGAAGTGTTCCCTGATAGCTTGGTCATTCGTTGGGGCGGCGATGAATTCGTCGTAGCTATGTTCGACATCGAGAGCGTCGATGTGATGCGCGATAGAGCACAGCATGCGCTCGATCTGTTCGTGACTCGCTCGAGCGAACCTGGCGAACCATGGCAGATCTATGGTACTGCGGGCATTGCGTTCTCATCCTGCGTTCCGAACCCTATCGACCCGCTCGTGCAGCGCGCCGATAGTGCGCTCTATGCTGCGAAGGAAGCGGGCAAGGGAACCGTATTCGTCGACTGATCTTCCCTAAGACCATAGAGCGTGATGACTGTTGGGTCGTTCTGCGTGGTGTTCGAGCGATCTCACGCTCGATTTTGCTCTTATGAAAACTTCATGAAACATCACTTCAGTCCGAAATCGGACTCTATCTTCTTATAGTATCTTTGGGTACGAAATCGGACTAAAACGAGAAAGAGAATGTCTGCATGGTCATGAAGGACACCAACAGTATTTTCGTGGATTTCCTGCGTGTTGATCAGATCTTCAATCGACTCTATCGAGAGGCAGCTACGCGCATGGGGCTTTCAGGAAGTGTACTCGATGTGCTCTATAGCGTTAACTACCTGGGTGAGGGTTGTTTGCAGAAAGATATCTGCGCTACATCATATCTGCCCAAGCAAACAGTGCACTCTGCTGTCGATAAGCTTGTGAGCGCGGGACTCCTGCGTAAGGAGAGCAGTTCAGGTCGTGCGGTAGCTCTCTATTTGACGGCAGCTGGAGAGAGGTTCGTGGAAAGACGTATCGTTCCTATCGTACAGGCTGAGAAGCGCGCGTTTGAGTCGATGAGCACAGAAGAGCAGCAGCATTTCTATGAGCTTGCCATGCGGCTTGCAGATGCGTTTCGCGATCAGGTCAAAGATCTTTCCCTCGAAAAGGAGGGATGAGCGATGACGATCAAGCTTTCCGATCATTTCACGTATGGGAGACTGATCCGCTTCGCGTTGCCCTCTATCGCGATGATGGTCTTTACTTCCATCTATAGCGTGATCGACGGTCTTTTCGTGTCGAATCTTGTTGGTACAGCAGCGCTTGCGGCGGTCAATCTCATCTTCCCGCTCGCGGCAGCGTTCGCTGCGTTCGGTTTCATGTTGGGCACCGGTGGCGCAGCGCTTGTCGCAAAGACGATGGGTGAGGGCGATCAAGTCCGCGCTGACAGGCTTTTCTCGTTCATCATCGCGAGTGGGCTTGTGGGCGGTATCGCGTTCACGGGCATCGCTCTTGTGGTCTTGCCGCTGTTTTTGAGCGCACTCGGTGCGAGCGGTGAGCTCATGGAGTTTGCGATGACCTATGGACGGATCCTTGCCTTTGCAATACCGGTCTATATGATTGCGAATATCTTCCAAAGCTTTTTCATCGCAGCAGAGAAGCCTCATGTTGGTCTTGCGGTCATGACAGCGGCGGGCGTGGTGAACATCGTGCTCGATTACTTCTTCATCGCTGTGTTCGGATGGGGTATTGCGGGTGCAGCTTGGGCAACCCTGATCGGACAGGTGTTGGCAGCAGTTATTCCTGTCTTATATTTCTTTCGGAGCACCACTGCGCGCCTTCATTTCGCACGACCGCTCGTGGATTTTCGGGCACTCGGTAAGACGTGCGTGAATGGGTCATCGGAACTGATGACCGAAGTCGCAGCATCTATCGTTGCGACCTTGTATAACTATCAGCTCATGATCTTCGTTGGTACCGAAGGGGTGGCAGCATATGGCGTGATCATGTACGTGAACTTCATCTTCACAGCGATGTTCTTTGGTTATGCTATGGGAACTGGTCCGATCGTGAGCTACCATTATGGAGCCCAGCATCATTACGAGATGAAAAACTTGCTCATGAAGAGCCTTATCATCATCGGCGTGGCGAGCGCCATCATGGTGGTGCTCTCGCAGACGTTCGCGCAGAGCCTGGTGTCGTTATTCGTTGGCTATGATGCAGCATTGGTTGCGCTTACGGTGCATGGCTTTCGTATCTACGCGCTATCGTTTCTATTCTGCGGATTCAATATCTATGGATCTGCGTTCTTCACGGCGCTCAACAACGGCAAGATATCGGCGCTCATCGCTTTCATCCGTACACTGATCTTGGAAACTTCCACGGTCATGATCCTGCCGCTCTTCTTCGGTATCAACGGCATCTGGTCGGCTATCATCGTTGCGGAAGTGGTGGCGCTCATTCTTACGATCTTCTTCCTGGTGAAGAATCGCAAGCGCTATCAGTATTAGAGGATGCTGGTTTAGAGGACGCCGGTCTTGGCAAGCTGCTGGTCGATGAAATCGTTGAGCTTCACGATCGGGCGACGCAATACAAGCCCTAAGATGAGCGCAGGTATGACGAAAGCCAAGAGGCACGCCATCGACATGAGGTATTGATTTCCGTAAACACCAGCGATCGCTCCTTGGAAGAGGTTCATCGAGTGCGTGAAGGGTAGCCACGGATAGATGCTCTGGAAGATAGGTGCAGAAAGCTGGATAGGCAGTTCGCCTCCACTGCCAGCTACTTGAGCTACGAGCAAGATGACCGCGAGTGCTTTGCCGATATCGCCAAATGCGACCGTGAGCGCATAGATGAGATTCAAGAACACGAACGAGCAAGCAAGCCCTGCTAGATAGTAGAGGACAATATTGCTGCATTGCACACCTAGGAAGAAGAGATTGCCGGTGCAGACGAGCATTGCCTGTGCGAGCGCGATGAGCATGAAGAAGGCAAGGTTGCCGAAGTATTCCTGATAGGGCTTCGGGTTACCAAGCTTTTCGCGACGCTCGGCTGTCAGCTTCACCTTCAGGATGATGACCAAGAAGATCGCTCCGATGAAGAGGCCAAGCGAGGTATAGAACGGACTCATCGCCGACCCGTAATTCGCAACACCATAGATCGCGTGCTTTTCGAGCTTGGTTGGTGCAGTGAGCGTATGGGCGAGCGTGGTAGGGTCATCGCTGACGATGCGGCGTACTTCTGCAAGGTCGTTCGATGCGATGGCTTTCGTGAGCTCATTGCGCGAAGTGGCAAGCGATGTTGCCGACTCTTCTAGCAGGCTCGCGGTCGTGTCGAGCGAGGCTCGTACTTCTGTGATGCTCTCGAGCAGCGGCTGAGATGAATTTGCAAGTGTTTCTGCGGTCTGGTCGAGTTCACTTGCGATGCTCTTGGCATTGCCGCCGAGGCTGTCGAGCGATGAGCGGAGGCTCGTTGCCTGAGCCTCCAGCTTGTTCTTATAGGTCGATTGTGCTTCGTTGAGCGCATCGGTTGCTTCGTTCACCACTGCGGCGATCTTCGCTCGTGCAGACTCGACATCGCTCGTGCCTGCCGCTATCTCTTGGGAGATGGAGCCGAGATCCTGTTCGAGCCCATCGACCTCCGTGATGATGGAATCAATGATGGGGATCACGGTGCTATTTGGATCGAGCGTTGCCACGGCTGAACGCGCCTGCTCATATGCGCTCTTCGTTTGGTCAAGGTCTCCTTGCAGCGCATCGAGTGAAGTGACTATGGCGGTCGGATCTTCCTTGAGCGAGTCAAAGGTGCTGTTAGCGGATGTTTCTACCTTGGAGAGCGCCCCGCGCGCTTGGTCGATCGCTTCTGAGGCCAGCGCAGCGAATCCATCGGCACCTTCCAGTGCTTCGTTCAGCCCGCTGTTCGTTTCGTCAACGAGCGGCGATATCTTGTCCGTTATCTCGCCCGTGCTCCCGAGTGCGTTAGAGGCGGTTTCGATGAGCGTTTGCGATTGTTGCAAGAGCGCAGAGAACGCACAGACTTGGCTTGCATCCATGCTCATCTCGTCGATAGCGGAATCGAGGTGTCCTACGAGCGCGTGCGCGTAAGCCGAGATGCCCTCGCCATTCAGGAATTGGGTGAGGTTAGAATTGGTGGACAGCGCAATATCGGTGACCGTCTGGCTGAATGTCTGGTCGATATCGTTCTGGATTGTGGTCGCGCCGATCGAGGTAAGGTGCGGTGCGATCGGATTTTCCTTCTCGTTCACGTAATACTGAATAGCAGGATTCTCTACGGTATCCGAAAAGA
>CABRGJ010000050.1 GCA_902470405.1 uncultured Eggerthella sp. | reverse complement strand
GGTGATGGATGCGATTCGCGCAACGTCGCCGATGGTCAGATGGTCACGCGCATGAATGCTTTCATCGAACAGCTGGAGGCGCTGCGCGCATGATTTATTACAGCTGCAAATATGCTCCCATCGAGCTATTCGCTGCGTTTGGATATGAAGCGGCGCTCCTGGACGCCGAAGAAGACAACTTCGAGCGTGCCGAGTCGCTCACACATGCGAACCTTTGCTGTCATGCGAAGTCGCTCATTCAGCAGAGCCTCGATAAGAACAATGTTGTCATCATGGATTGCTGCGACTCACTGCGCCGTGTTTATGATGTGCTTGATTTCGAGGGCAATCAGGAGCATCTCTACCTGCTCGACCTGCCCCATGAAGACCATGGTTGCGCGCGCGAGTTGTTCGCGAATACGCTCATCGCGCTTGCACGTGATCTGGAGGCTTCGACAGGGAGATCCTTCGATAAGGAACGATTCTTTGCTGCTTGCATGGAAGCTACGTGGGAATTCCCACAAGAAGACTTCATCGCGCTCTTAGGGGGTCGTGTCAGTCCGCAGCTCCAACACTCGATCGAGCAAGAGATGAGCCTTGCGGTCGTGAACCTTACATGCTGTGGCATTCGCGGTCTCGAAGCACTGCCTGAAGATGCGATCGACCTCAGCTTCTCGCAGCTCATGGAATGGTATGCTCATGCGCTTCTACGTCAGGTGCCCTGTATGCGCATGACCGATGTGAGCGGTCGTCGCGTACTGTTCGAGAATCCTTACCTGAAGGGCATCATCTACAACACAGTGAAATTCTGCGATTTCTACAGCTTTGACTATGCGGCGCTCAAGGATACGACTGCGCTGCCCATGCTCAAGATCGAATCAGACTATATGCCCATGGCGGCCGGCCAGCTCTCCACGCGCCTCGAAGCGTTCTCAGAGAGTATGGGTCTTGTCACGCGGCAAAGGAAAGAGAAGGCGATCAATATGCAAGGAAAGTACTTTGCAGGAATCGATAGCGGATCGACCACCACGAATATGGTTGTACTTGACGCGAATGGGGCGATGGTGGCGAGCGCTATCGTACGTACGGGGCCAAAGGCTGAACGCGGTGCTCGTGAAGCACTCGAGGCGGTCTGTGAACAACTCGACGCTACGCAGCAAGATTTTGCCGCCATCATGGCAACGGGTTATGGGCGCGATAATATCCCCTTTGCCACTAATACAAAGACCGAGATCAGTTGCCATGCGCATGGCGCGCACTATTTGAATCCGGCCATCCGAACCATCGTTGATATTGGTGGTCAGGACAGTAAGGTCATTTGTCTCGATGAGACAGGCGAGGTTTCGAATTTCATCATGAACGACAAGTGTGCAGCTGGTACGGGTCGTTTCCTTGAGATGATGGCCCGTTCGCTCGAGCTCGATATGGACGAGATGTCTACGCGTGGGCTTGATTGGAAGCATGACCTCACCATCTCCAGTATGTGTTCTGTTTTTGCGGAATCGGAAGTCATCTCGCTCATTGCAGATAATCACTCTGATAATGATATCGTGCATGGTCTGAACAAATCCATCGCTTCGAAGACAGCGTCGATGGTGAAACGCGCACGTGGCACGGCACCTTTCATGATGACTGGTGGTGTCGCGCGCAATACAGGTGTTGTGCAAGAGCTCGAATCGCGGTTGGGTGATTCGCTCTTCATCACCGAATCACCCGATCTTTGCGGCGCTTTGGGAGCGGCGCGCTATGCATGGGAAGAACGATAGTAAGGAGCCACTTCGTGAGCGACCCCAAACAGCAAGGGCCGATCAACTGGTCCGATTTCATCAAACAAGCGCAAGAATCAGGCGGAGGCAGTGGCCTTGGTGCCGATTTCGATAAGATCAAATCGCGCTTCTCGCACCTGAAGAAGCGTACCCTTATCATCGCTATCATCGTTGCATTGCTCGTCATCGCGCTCGCATATTGGTGGTTCCATCCACCTATCAACATCCATAGTATCGATCTATGGGGCTTTCTTATCCTTATTCTGGCAGTCGTAACGTTCGTTCTGTACGTATTCCGTCAGATCTATCAGACAGGGGTAGGCAAGCGCGAGGCAAGTCCGAAGAAAGCGAAGCTTTTCACCCGCCTTATGGTCATCCCCATCGCTATTGCATGCGTAGGTGCTATCGGTTGGGTTGCATCGCAGTCCTTCTTCCCGGGTAATGCTGAGAAGTTCTCGACCATCCTTACCACAGAAGATGCGGATTTCGCAACTGACATCCAAGAGGTCGATTACAGTGAGATTCCCTTCATCGACAAAGATTCTGCGGTGTTGCTTGGTAACCGCACCATGGGCACTATGGCTGACTATGTCTCTCAGTTTGAGATCTCAGACTTGTATTCTCAGATCAACTATAAAGGTCAGCCCGTTCGTGTTAGCCCGCTGAACTATGCAGACTTTTTCAAGTGGTGGGCGAATAAAGACGGCGGCATTCCAGCCTATGTCATCGTAAATATGTCCACGCAGGATACGGAGATCGTACGCCTGGAGAACCCGATCCGTTATTCGGATTCCGACCCGTTCTTCTACAACGTCGATCGTCATGTTCAGCTCAGCTACCCGTTCTATATGTTCGATGAGAAATCCTTTGAGATCGACGACGAGGGCAACCCGTATTGGATCTATCCGATCCAGAAGCGCTCCATCGGTCTATTCGGCGGTACTACCATTTCAGGAATCGTACTTTGCAATGCATCGACTGGTGAATGCCAGGAGATCGCTGTCGAAGATGTACCAGAATGGATCGACCGTGTATATCCAGCAGAGCTGCTCATCCAGCAGTACAACTGGTCAGGTGCGCTTTCGGGCGGGTGGATCAACTCATGGCTCGGCCAGAATGGTGTGAAGCAGACCACGCCCTCCACCGATGGTAAGAGTGGTTTCAATTACATCGCTAAAGATGATGACGTGTGGGTCTATAGTGGCGTTACCTCGGCTACGGCTGATAACTCCATCATCGGCTGCGTTATGATCAATCAGCGCACGGGTGAATCGAAGTTCTACTCGGTTGCAGGCGCGACCGAAGAATCAGCCATGCGTTCGGCTGAGGGCCAGGTGCAGCATCTCCAGTATGATGCGACCTTCCCCTTGTTGTTGAATGTGGATGGCCAGCCTACTTACTTCATGGCGCTGAAGGATGCAGCGGGCCTCGTAAAGATGTATGCGATGGTCGACATTCAGCGCTATCAGAATGTTGCAGTAGGCGATACGCTCGGTGCGACTGAGAAATCTTATGAACAATTGCTGGTGAATCAGGGCATCAATGTGGGCGGCTCCGATGCGACGGCTACGTCTGCAGCAGGCCAGACATCTGGCACCATCGCATCGATATCGCCAGTGGTCATCGATGGCAATTCGCACTACTATCTTATTCTCGACGGTCAGCAAGCTATCTTCGATTGTGCGGTCGCAAGTGTTGTGGACATCGTGCGATACAAGGTAGGCGATGTGATCGTGCTCAACCATGGTGCTAGTGAAGGTAGCATGGTCGTGGTCGACTCGATCGGGGAATAGCTTACGGCACTGCTCCCGTGACCTTTCACTTGATCGTGCTTGACGAAGGAGCTCGGTACTGAAATAATGAATAGGCTTCGTTGAAGCACAGGAATAATTGTTCCGCTACCCAAGACAGCAGGTACGCACGTTTAATTGCGCAAGCAGCCCGCCGAGGTGGTTGAGAGATAAGCTCATTCAGGCTTTGTCGACCCCTGCTGTCATGGACACAGGGGTCGTTTTCTTTTCAGGATTCGATCCACTCGATGGGGCGGAACCCGAGTTTTGAAAAGAAGGAGGTGCAACTGAATGCCAAGCGCAAAGAATACTGAAGCTCTCGAGCAGATCAAGGCAGATCTTACCGATGTCCAGGCAGTTTGGGTGGTCGACTATCGCGGTCTTACCGTTAAGGAATCCCAGGAACTTCGCCGCAGCATCCGTGAATCCGGTGCGATCATGAAGGTCTACAAGAACACCCTCATGCAGATCGCGCTCAAGGAAATGGAGATGCCTGAGATGGATCAGGTTCTTTCTGGTCCTTCCGCTTTCATCTTCGCAGATGGCGACCCGGTCGCTTCTGCAAAGACGATTCGCGATTTTGCGAAGAAGAACGAGACGTTGGTCATCAAAGGCGGCATCATGGACGGCGGTTTCGTCGATGCAGATGCAGTCCAGAAGATTGCTTCTCTTCCATCCCGCGAAGAGCTCATCGCAAAGCTCCTCGGTTCTCTGCAGAACCCTATGTCTCAGATCGTTCGCGTGCTCAACGGTCCGGCCGAGCAGCTTGCTCGTACGATCGGCGCAATCGCAGATCAGAAGAATGCAGCCTAAAAGCTGCCTAGCCTTTGGGCTAAAAATGGCAGCATAGTGTTGCCGCTTGAATGAAAGAAATGCCGTAAGGCAAAGGAATCAAGAAGGAGTCATACAATGGCTGTAACTCGTGAAGAAATCGTAGAAGCATTGAAGGAAATGCCTGCACTCGAGCTTTCTGAGCTCGTCAAGGAACTCGAAGAAGTATTCGGCGTATCTGCTGCTGCACCCGTCATGGTTGCTGGCGCTGCAGGTGCTGCTGCTGGTGGCGACGCTGGTGCTGGTGAAGAGAAGTCTGAATTCGACGTTGTTCTCGAGGGCTTCGGCGACAACAAGATCGCTGTCATCAAGGCTGTCCGCGAGATCACCGGTCAGGGCGTGAAGGAAGCAAAGGAGCTCGTCGAGGGTGCACCTGCTACCATCCAGGAAGGCGTTGCAAAGGACAAGGCAGAGGAAATGAAGTCCGCTCTGGAAGAGGCTGGTGCTGCTGTTACCCTGAAGTAAATCTACTTCAGTCTCTGTCTGGATCTTTTAGATTCATGCATCATGAAAGGCTCGTCGGAAACGGCGAGCCTTTTGTTATAGCAGTACGCAAGATGTGAAAAGGCTGCCAGTTGGCAGCCTTTCGTTTAAGCTCAACTGAAGAGAAGCACCTTGCCTCATGCGCGCCCGTGCTTGCGATCAGCAATATCGAGCAAGGTCTCATTCAAAAGCGCATAGACATCGCGCGTGGTTCCGTCGAGGCAGTCTAGATGCTTTTCGATGGTTATCATATCGCCGCGTTCAGCAGGACCCGTGAGCGATGCGATAACGCCGTCATGCGCAACATGCTCTGCATTGCCAAGGAACAGGGGAGCAAGTGCTCGCTCGGCGTTCTCGAGCGAGAAGCCGCAACGCACGAGCTCGTCGCAAGCACGCTGATAGAGCGCGATCACTTGATTCGATGCGAGTACAGCGGCCGCATGATAGCGGACCTTTTCAGCGGAATCGATCACCTGGACCAGGTTGCCTTCATCTGCGATCAATCGCACCATCTCATCGAGATGTGCCGCATCTCCTTCGACGGCGAAGAACGCCCTGTGCAGCTCCTGATAGGTTTCGGTTTTTGATGGAACAGCGAAGAGCGGATGGATGGAATAGCCGAATGCTCCGCGCACTTCACGATCAACGAAAGCATCGGAGGCCAAAGCGCCACTGCAATGTGCGATGTTCTTGTTCGTCAGATCGACAGCACTCGTCAAGATCTCGTTCCACACCTCAGCGATCTTCCCATCGGGTACGGTGATGAAGACGGTATCACAAAGGGGGATCAGCTCGTTAAAAGATTCGAATGCTTGGGAACCAGTGAATTTGGCAGCTTCGTGTGCAGAATCCGATGAAGCACTGGTATAGCCGACGATCTCGTGATGTGGCGCCAGGTACTTGCCAAGCGTCGTACCTACTTTACCTGCTCCAATGAATCCTATCTTCATGATCTATCCCTATACTAGAACAACGAAGCGGACGATCAGGTAGACGCAGGCAATAGCCGTGCAGAAGATCATGATCGGGAAGCCGACCTTAGTGTATTCCATGAACGAAAGCGGATAACCATGACGCTCGGAAATAGATGCCATCACAACGTTTGCTGACGCGCCGATCAGCGTGCCGCAGCCGCCCAAACACGCGCCCAACGAAATAGCCCACCAGAGTGGCGCAACATCGATGCCGGAAGCGCCCATCGTAGTGATGATAGGGATGAGCGTTGCAACAAGGGGGATATTATCAAGGATCGACGAGATGATCGCGCTCGCCCAGACCAGAATGATCAGGGAGAGGAGCAGATCGCCACCCGTCAGATCGATCATCCATTGTGCCATCATCTGGATGACACCAGTTTCAGCCATGCCGCCAACAACGACGAAGAGGCCTGCGAAGAAGCCGATGGTGGTCCATTCGACTTCGCGGATTGTCTTTTCCATGTCAGCACCGCTGATGATGAGCATGATGCCTGCGGCAGCCAGCGCGATAACGCTTGGCTCGATATGGAAG
>CABRGJ010000049.1 GCA_902470405.1 uncultured Eggerthella sp. | reverse complement strand
TCGACCATTGAAGAGAAGACTGGCAAGATCACGAATGTCGTACTTCGTCATGAGATCGAGGACAAATCCGAACTTCAAAACAGGATCGAGATTTATAAGCGATAGTCTCATCCCTCAATACCGCCACCATAAGAAACGCCCGCTCATCGAGCAGGCGTTTTTTCGTTCTTAGGGTTTATCGAGCTATAAGCTCTATTGTTCGGCTCTACTGTTCGGCAACTGCATCTGAGGTGGTGAAGTCTTCTTCTGCCATCTCAGCTGCCTTGGTGTCATCTTCATCCCATTCGCCCTTCAGCGCTGCAGCGGGATCAAGCGTGCCCTCGATATCAAGTTCGAGCTTCAGGCCCTCCATGAAGTTGGGTGCAGGACCGATGTAGACGATGTCTTTATTAATACCATTCTCGTCATAGATATAGCCAAACGCATACGCTTCAGAAGCGCCAGGCAGACCGCCTTCTGCGATGATGCAATCCTTTGTGCCTTCTTCAGTATCCAGATAGCCGTCGTAGCAAAATGCATACGCAGTGGCACCGCGTGAGCCTTCCACTTCGCGACGCGCGAGCGAAAAACATGTTTCGGCATCATCGCCCGGATGGGTCTCGATAAAGAGGTTTTCCTTAACGGCAAGACCCGTGAACGGGATGATCTCTTCACCAGCCTCCATCTTGGACACAGCCTCGTTCAGCACTGCTTGAACGACGGCCTTCAACTCGTCGGTGATCTCGCCCTGAGGCTCGTTATTGGTAGGATCGATCATTCTATCTGCCATAAGTGGACCTTTCTCTCTTCCCTCAAAAGTGTAGCGTTCTATCGCAACACGACACTGGGGAAACGGCGAGGGGCCGTGCGGAAATACTTCTCGTTCTGATATCCCAATAACATACAAGCATTCAGCCCTCGTTCGTCGCTCATGTCAAAATATGCGCGCGCAGCAGGGCACGAGTCGACCACGCGCCGTAGATACCCGTTGTACAGAACTCCGATACCAAGCGTATGAGCGACCATCTCTATTGCGCTCGCCGCAAGTCCTGCGTCAAGAGGATCGGGAGTTTCGATGAACAAAACAGCTGGTGCATTGCGAAAAAGATAGTCGTCTGCCGGATCCTTTCGGCGTCGGTCGATGAAGCTACCGAGCGTTTCAGCGGGAATGGGCATGATACGATCCGCTTCATATACGTCTTCCAAATACGACCAAACCAACTCCTTGAATTCTGGCAGGCTATCCTGCAAGAAGTCGAAACGGCACATCTGCGCATTCTTAGCAGTAGGCGTATGTCCACCCGCCTCCATGAGAAGACGAAGATGCTCCATCGATATCGGCTCTGATTTGAAATCGCGGATGCTCCGACGAAATTTGATGTTGTTGATAAGATTTTCTGTAGGAAGGTCGAACGTCTTCGCATCATATTCAACCGGGATATCGGCATAGCAAGGCAAACTCGGTGCGCCTTCGGGGCAGATCGCAACGCAATGTCCGCATTTCATGCAAGCTGTGCGCGGCTGTGCTTTTCCTTGACTCAAATAGAGATTCTGCTGTACACAATCGGATATACATGCTCCACAGCCCGTGCAAGCATCTTGGTCGATGACAACATCAGTCGTAATAGCCATAGGATCATCCAGCTCTCGTCATATGCTTCTTCATCAATGAAATCTATTATCGCCCGAGGTTCGCTTTTGTGCGACAAAAAGGGCATTTCGCACCAAAAGGTAAAGATCTGATGAAACAGAGCGAACCGAAGCCGGCACTCCCCGGCTCGCCCTAGTCTCCGAAAGCCATTTCGAGAATAAAAAGAAGTTCGAGCACGCTCTTGAATGTTGCTTGCTTTTGCCCCAAATCCCAGCGTATGCGACCTTGCCACGAGTGGTTATGGCGAAAGAGCACTTCGAGCTCGATGGTCGGCACGAACGAAGGGTCAATCTGTCTGATGATAGGCTGCAACGATTCTTCTTGTTGATCGAGAAGATTGTCAATCATAAGAATAAGGCTCGGCAAACTATTGAAACGAACAGGAGCCTTCATCCCTACGCTATCGAGCACGCCACGCATCGCGCCGTCTTCGAATGACTCGATCGACACGAGGAACGTATCGGTTCCAGGTGTTGTGATGTGAGGCTGCCGCATTTTTTCTCCTTTTTCCTCTCGTATAAACACTATAACCGAACCTACTATGATTTCGCTATGAGTTTATTCACAACCTAGAAACGAAACGCCGCGGCAAACACATGTATGCCACGGCGTTCTTCTTGGTTCGATCCTGCTTCTTGATCGAATCATTAATCCTCTTCGATTTCGTTTAAGAGCGAGGTCGCCTCTTCGAGCAATTCTGCTGCTCCTTCAGGAAGCGACACGTCCTTGCCATTGTTGTCGACGTTAGCGACATAGTCGCCCTCTGCATTGAGATCGATCGTGACCGTGGAACCATCGAAGATCTTGCCCTCGATGATGCCTGTTGCAATACGGTCGACCACTTGACGCTGAATAAGCCGCTTGAGCGGACGCGCACCGTATACAGGGTCATAACCATCAATGGCCAAACGTTCCTTCGCAGCAGGTGTCACCACTAACGTCATATGACGATCCTTCAGACGCGCCGAAACATCGGTAAGCTGAAGATCGACGATCGGCTCGATGCTGGCGATGTTGAGCTCATTGAACGTGATGATGTCGTCGATACGATTCAGAAACTCAGGCCTGAAGGTATTGCGCAGCGCATCTTGCATGCGATTGGCAAACTCGGCCATACGCTTCGCTGCCGCTTCCGGCGTCATCTTCTGCATATCCTCCACCATGTCGCCTACGGTCTCTTCTGCATCACGCTCACGAATGAGCTGACTTCCAATGTTGGACGTCATGATAATGATGGCATTCTTGAAGCTGACCACACGACCCTGACCGTCAGTCAGGCGCCCGTCATCAAGCACCTGTAGCAATACATTGAACACATCGGGGTGAGCTTTCTCGACCTCGTCGAGCAAAATGACACTATAAGGTTTGCGACGTACCGCTTCGGTCAGCTGGCCGCCCTCGTCATAACCCACGTATCCTGGAGGCGCACCGATCAGGCGCTGCACGCTGAACTTCTCCATGTACTCCGACATATCGATACGGATCATAGCCTTCTCGTCATCGAAAAGGCATTCCGCAAGCGCTTTAGCGAGCTCGGTCTTGCCAACACCAGTTGGGCCGAGAAACAGGAAGCTGCCGATGGGCTGCTCGGGATCGGAAAGGCCTGCGCGGCTACGACGAATCGCGCCTGCAACCGCGGAAACCGCATCGTCCTGGCCTACCACACGTTCATGCAGACGGTCTTCCAAGTCGATGAGCTTTTCCATCTCACCCTGCATCATCTTCGTGATAGGAATGCCTGTCCATGAGGAGACTACTTCAGCGATCTCATCTTCGGTCACTTCTTCCTTCAGAATGGTGCCATCCGCTTGACGCGCTTCGAGCGCTTCTGTTGCCTGCTTCAATTGCTCTTGGAGTTCAGGGATGCGCCCAAATCGCAGCTCGGATGCACGAGCAAGATCACCTTCACGGGTCGCACGCTCTTCTTCAAGTTGCGCGGTCTCGATCTCGGCTTTCAAGTTCTGTACCGAAACGATGGAATCCTTCTCGTTCTTCCATTCAGCCTTGCGCTTGTCGAGCGACTCTTGCGCTGCAGCAATATCCTTACGCAGCTGCTCAAGACGTTCTTTGCTCGGCTCATCAGATTCTTTCATGAGCGCCTGCTCTTCGATCTGCATCTGAGTGAGCTTGCGCTCTGCCAAGTCAACTTCTTCAGGCATCGAGTCGATCTCGATGCGGAGACGAGATGCCGCCTCATCCATGAGATCGATCGCCTTATCTGGCAGGAAACGATCGGAGATGTAGCGGTTCGACAGCTCGGCTGCGGCTACGATAGCCGGGTCGGTCACGCGAACACCATGATGAATCTCGTACTTCTCCTTGAGCCCACGAAGGATGGCGATGGTGTCTTCCACCGAAGGTTCGCCCACCATGACCGGCTGGAACCTACGCTCTAATGCGGCATCCTTCTCGATATACTTGCGATATTCATCAAGCGTGGTCGCACCGATGGCATGCAATTCGCCGCGCGCGAGCGCTGGCTTGAGCATGTTGCCTGCATCCATGGACGAATCGCCCGAGGACCCCGCACCCACGATGGTATGCAGCTCGTCGATGAACAGGATGATCTGACCATCAGACTCCTTCACTTCACGAAGCACCGCTTTCAAGCGGTCTTCGAACTCGCCGCGATACTTCGCGCCCGCCAGCATAGACGGCAGATCGAGCGCGATGAGCTCACGATCTTGTAGCGACGAAGGGACATCACCAGCCACAATACGCTGCGCCAGGCCCTCCACGATCGCGGTCTTGCCAGTACCCGGTTCACCAATGAGCACCGGGTTATTCTTCGTACGACGCGACAGCACTTGGATGGTTCGGCGGATCTCTTCGTTTCGGCCGATGACCGGATCCAACTTGCCTTCGCGCGCAGCTTTAGTAAGGTTGTTGCCATATTGGTCCAAAACTTCGAATTCTGTTTTCGATTGTTGATCAGTCACGCGCGTATCACCTCGCAATTCTTCATACGCATGTTCAATATCATTCTTGTTTATTCCTGCATTGTTCAAAAGCTTGCCCGCCGCATCATTCTCTTCGGAAAGCGCGATGAGCAAGTGCTCGCTCGTGGCGTAGGAATCTCCCAATTTCTCTGCGATCTTCACTGCCTTATCAAGCAGTTGGACGAGCGCCATAGAGGGCGCGGTCATACCCATGATGCCGCCGCCTTCCACCTTCGGCATACGAGCGATCTCGGCCTCGACCTCTTCACGCAACATGTTCGGTTCCGCACCGATGCGCTTGATGATCGAGCTGATGTTGTGCTCGCCCGAAGAGAGCAACGCTGCCAGCATATGTATCGGTTCTACCATGGCAGATTTCGCATCCCCTGCGATGCTCATGGCAGATTGCAGAGCTTCTTGGGCAGAAAGCGCCAGTTTTTCTAACATCTTCTGTAAATCCATGAAGCTTTTCCTTTCACTATCATGCGAGCTTTCAGGACTCGCTCTATTGCAGACACGCCAAGCATCTGCCCGCTCATCGCTTTTCGAGATGCCATCGCGTACCAAAAGCGACCGTTACGTTAGCGAATGCGCCTGAGCTCCAACGAAGTAGAGTGCGCCACTAACGTGCTCACCTGTTCATACGTCTCTAATTCATGAACGCGATCCGCCAAACGACGCACCCGTTTGTGCAGGTCATCGATTTCAGCATCGCGCTCATCCAGGCGACCCTGAAGATCCAGGATGCGAATGACGCCCGCAAGGTTGATACCCTCGCTCGTCAATTCGTTGATGAGCTGCAATCGTTCGATATCCGCCTGCGAATACATGCGCGTATTACCACGTGTACGCTGCGGATTCACCAAGCCCTTCTGCTCGTAGATGCGCAAGGTTTGCGGATGAACACCAGCGAGCTCAGCTGCTACGCCGATCATGTAGAGCGGACGATTTCGATCATTCATCGCGCTTACCCCCTCACGCTCTCGGTCGTGGCTGCCTTGAATGCTTCAAGAGCAGCTTTTTGTTCATCATTCAATTTTGTCGGGATCTTCACTTCGATCTCGACCTTGAGGTCTCCCTTACCCGAAGCGCTCTTGCCCAAGCGAGGAGCGCCTTGGCCCTTTAACGTGAGCACTGCGCCATCTTGTGTTCCCGCAGGAATGCGCAGACGTACTTTCTTACCTTCTGGAGTCGGCACGACCACCTGTGCCCCCAATGCCGCTTCGTCAATGCTAACGGGCAATTTCATGAGCACGTTCGCACCATCACGACTGAAGGTGTTATCAGGAGCGATCTTGATGGTGACCAGCAAGTCTCCTGCTGCACCACCATTCACGCCTGGCTGACCCTTGCCCTTCAAACGGACACGGCCACCCTCCATAGCCCCCGCAGGAACCTTGATGGTGAGCGTTTCCTTTTCCTGTGTTCCAGGATCAGTGATGCGCACCTTCTTCTCAGCACCCTTGAAAGCCTCGTCGAACGTGACGGTCAGATTCACCTTCTTGTCCGCACCATTCTGGGGCTGTGGCTGACGACCTCCCCCGAAGTTCCAGTCGCTCCCAAATGCACCTTCGCCATGACGCAAGCTCTCCAAGATGTCAGCCCAGTCAATGCCGCCACCACCAAAGGGGTTGCCGCCACCTGTGGTGTAAGTGTATTGGCCACCACCGAACGGATTTCCACCACCGAAGGGATTACCGCCCTGGAACGGAATCTGATTCTCGTTCGCAGTGCCGTACTGGTCGTACATCTCGCGTTTCTTATCATCAGAGAGCACTTCGTAGGCTTCGTTGATCTCTT